>NZ_JAMYOX010000014.1:0-142407 GCF_040320025.1 Mesorhizobium sp. M0808 | reverse complement strand
ACGGCATGGATCTGGTATATTTGGCGCCAGCCTCGGCGGGACAGCACCCCCCTCGGTCCGGCAGGACAGAGGGGGGTGCTGTCCCTCGGCCTCTCGTATCTTTGTCACCCTGCCTTTTCGGCTTTCGCAAAACTCGCGCGTTGAGTGATGCGCGCATACCAATCCCGAATATCGGCAAACTCGGCCAGCAGGGCTTGTCCCTCGGCGACCTTAACGAAATAGCCGATGATCGGTGCGGCGTGCAGGTCGGCCAGCGTCAGGTCCGTCCCCAACAGCCAAGGCCCTTCGGCTTTCAGCGAGGAGAGCGCCTGCAATGCCGTTCTTGCCTGCCGCAACCCGTTGGCGATCACGGCTTCGTCGGGCGGCGTTTTTTCCAGCCGCTCGACAGCGACATCCCAGACCATGGTCCTGTAGGCGTAGGCGTCGAGCAGGCCGGTGATCTGGTTCATGCGTGCTCGAGGCCGGGCTCCGGCCGGCTGCAGCGCCGGGCCGTCAAAGGCTTCGTCGACATAACGGGCAATCGCGCCAGTCTCGTAGAGGCGAAAGCCGTCATGCTCGAAGGTCGGGATGCGGCCGAACGGCTGGTGCTCGAAATACCAGCCGGGAATGCCGTCCGCGGCAAAGACGTCGACGGGCACGAGCTCGTAGCCGACGCCCTTTTCCTCCAGCACCAGCCGCACGATGCGCACATAGACGCTGTAGTCCGCGCCGTAGACGACGGGCTTGCCCATGCCGGTTGGGCTCAGGCCATCGCTTTCTGCAAATTCTCGTCGATCTTGTCGAGGAAGCCGGTGGTCGAAAGCCATGGCTGGTCGGGGCCGATCAGCAGCGACAGGTCCTTGGTCATGAAGCCGGACTCGACCGTCTGGATGCAGACCCTTTCCAGCGTCTCGGCAAAGCGCTTCAGTTCGGCATTGTCGTCGAGCTTGGCGCGATGCGCGAGGCCGCGCGTCCAAGCGAAGATCGAGGCGATCGAATTGGTCGAGGTCTCCTCGCCCTTCTGGTGCTGGCGATAGTGGCGGGTAACGGTGCCGTGCGCGGCTTCCGCCTCGACGGTCTTACCGTCCGGCGTCATCAGCACCGAGGTCATCAGGCCGAGCGAGCCGAAGCCTTGCGCCACCGTGTCGGACTGAACGTCGCCGTCATAATTCTTGCAGGCCCAGACATATCCACCCGACCATTTCAGGCTCGAGGCCACCATGTCGTCGATGAGCCGGTGCTCGTACCAGAGCTTCTTCGCTTTGAATTCTGTTTCGAACTCCGCCTCGTAGACCTCCTGGAAGATGTCCTTGAAGCGGCCGTCATAGGCTTTGAGGATCGTGTTCTTGGTCGAGAGGTAGACGGGGTAATTACGCAGCAGGCCGTAATTCAGGGAGGCGCGGGCGAATTCGCGGATCGATTCGTCGAGATTGTACATGGCCATGGCGACGCCGGCGCCGGGTGCGTCGAAGACATCGTGCTCGATCACCTGGCCGTCCTCGCCGACGAATTTGATCGTCAGCTTGCCCTTGCCGGGAAAGCGGAAGTCGGTGGCGCGGTACTGGTCGCCGAAGGCGTGGCGGCCGACGATGATCGGCTTGGTCCAGCCGGGCACCAGCCGCGGCACGTTCTTCATGATGATCGGCTCGCGAAAGATGGTGCCGCCGAGGATGTTGCGGATGGTGCCGTTCGGCGACTTCCACATCTTCTTCAGCTTGAATTCCTCGACGCGCTGCTCGTCGGGCGTGATCGTCGCGCATTTCACGCCGACGCCGTATTTCTTGATGGCGTTGGCGGAATCGATGGTCACCTGGTCGTTGGTGGCGTCGCGGTGCTCGATGCCGAGGTCGTAATATTCGAGCTTGAGGTCGAGATAAGGGTGGATCAGCTTGTCCTTGATGAACTGCCAGATGATGCGGGTCATCTCGTCGCCGTCGAGTTCGACGACCGGGTTCGCCACCTTGATCTTCGCCATGGAAAGAATGCCTCGCTTTTGGGGAACGGAACGGCCTTGCCCGCACGGCTGCCGGCCCTGGGATGCGGCCCGTATATCAAAGGCTTTTTGGCCGCGCAAACGGCGAACCGCGCCGTAGTGCCGGCATTCCTTGCGAAAGCTTCATTTTCGCCGCCAAATGTGGCAGGGGACTGCGAAATGCCGCAAACAGCAGTTCACTGACAACCATGGCCGCTACCCAGGATCCCGACACCCCTCTTGCCTCTGGAACTCCAGCGTCCGGACCGGCGATCATCCTGGTCGAGCCGCAGCTCGGCGAGAATATCGGCATGGTTGCACGCGCCATGGCCAATTTCGGCCTTTCCGAGCTGCGGCTCGTCAATCCGCGCGACGGCTGGCCGAGCGAGAAGGCGCGTGCCGCCGCAAGCCGCGCCGACCACGTCATCGATGCCGTCAAGGTGTTCGATGACCTGGCCTCGGCGGTTGCCGATTTGAACTTCGTCTTCGCCACCACGGCGCGCGCGCGCGACAATTTCAAGCCGGTGCGCGGTCCGGTCGAGGCGGGCAGGGCGCTGCGGGCGCGGCAGCGGGCCGGCCAGCGCACCGGCATCCTGTTCGGCCGCGAGCGCTTCGGCCTCTATAATGACGAGGTCGGCCTTGCCGACGAGATCGTCACCTTCCCCGTCGATCCAGCCTTCTCCTCGCTCAACATCGCCCAGGCTGCCCTGCTGATGTCCTATGAATGGATGAAGTCCGGCCTGGAAGACGAGACCAGGACCAACTTCTCCGGCCCCGAAATGCCGCCGGCTGCCAAGGAAGAATTGCACGGCCTGTTTGCGTATCTGGAAGGTGCACTGGAGGCGCGCGGCTATTTCCGCCCGGCAGCGAAGAAGCCGAAGATGGTCGACAATTTGCGCGCTGTGCTGACCCGCCCCGGCTTTGCCGAGCCGGAGCTCAAGGTGCTGCGCGGCATAATATCATCGCTGGACAGGTTCTCGCCGGCCATGCCGCGCGGCGACGGATCGCCCGGCGACGACCCAAGGCGGCTCCCGGCGGCCGCGGCACGCGCTGCGAGAGCGAAAGACAAAGACTAGCCTCGGAACGACCCATACCTCACCAGTAACCGAATGTTATTTGGTGTGATCCATTGTCCGGCGAACGATGGATCCTTTCGATGTTCAATTCAAATATCGGGCGTCTTCGCTTTTTCTTCTATTCCGCGGCCTTGCTGGTTGCGGAAATCGTGACCTTTGTGCTGTGCGTCGTGGAGACCATCGGCATCGAGGGTTTGGCCAATTCGAGGCCCGGACCTTCCAGGGAAGGGCTGGCCGCGGCTGTTCTCGTTACCTCGCTGGTGATCGTTCTGTTCCGCGCGAATTTCGCCTGGCGTCGAAGCCGCGACGCGCAAGGGTCGAGTTGGATCCTTTGGTCGTATATCGTGTTCTCGACCCTGTTCGCGATCCTGCAGGCCGGCACTGTTCTTGTCGTAAAATTCGACGGCGAAGATTCGCATTCCGGCCTCAACCTGCTGGGATTAGCTCTTGTCGGGCTGTGGGCCGTCATCTTGGCGGGCAAGCCGGCGGGCGGTGGCTCTGCGGATATGGCGTCATCCCTGAGTTTCGACGATTTCGACCCGCCCGGGCCGCTGCGCGGCGCCGCCGCGCTCCATTCAGCGTCAGCCGCCGGCGCGACGGCCCTGGCTCCAGCCTACGCCACGCGGGCCGCGCCGGTGCCGTCGAACCACCCTGCATCTCAACCTGCATCTCCGGCGAACGGCCGGCCGCGGCCCGGCGGCTTCGGCAAGCGGGGCCTTGTGTGATCGTCTCGCCGCATCAAGGCCATGATGGTTCCAGATAGAAGCGTCAGAGATAAAGCCATCGCCGACGCAAAGGATGGGCCCGCCTTCTCTCTTTCGAGCCCACGTGATCCCAGCCCTTAGTGAATTCAATGACGATGACCGATCCATCAAGCGCCCGTCCGATCCTGATGTTCGATTCCGGCATTGGCGGCCTCACCGTGCTGCGTGAGGCGCGCGTGCTGATGCCTGACCGCCGCTTCATCTATGTCGCCGACGACGCGGCGTTCCCCTTCGGCGCCTGGGAGGAACCGGCGCTGAGAACACATATCCTGGAGTTGTTCGCCAGGCTGCTCGACCGGTTTTCGCCGGCCATTTCGGTCATCGCCTGCAACACCGCCTCGACACTGGTCATCGATGCTTTGCGCGAGAGGTTTCCCGGCCATCCTTTCGTCGGCACCGTGCCGGCCATCAAGCCGGCGGCGGAACGCACGCGCTCAGGTCTGGTTTCGGTGCTGGCGACGCCCGGCACCGTCAAGCGCCAGTACACGCGCGATCTGATCAGCAAATGGGCGCAGAAATGCCATGTCCGCCTGGTCGGCAGCGACAGGCTGGCGGGATTGGCCGAAGCCTATATGCGCGACGGTTTTGTCGACGAGGACGCCGTGCGCGCAGAGATCGCGCCGTGCTTCGTCGAGCATGACGGGCTGCGCACCGACATCGTCGTGCTTGCCTGCACCCATTATCCGTTTTTGGCCAACCGCATGCGCAAGACAGCACCGTGGCCGGTCGACTGGCTCGACCCGGCCGAGGCGATCGCACGCCGGGCGCTGTCGCTGCTTGCCGATACCGAGGCCGCTTATCGCAGAGAGGCACTGCCGGAAGGCGCCGACCTTGCGTTCTTCACCTCGAACAGCGCCGATTTTCCGACGCGCCGGCTGATGCAGGGATTTGGCCTGACGATATCCTGACCGCAAGCAATTTTCGCTTTGGGAACATCACACCAGACAATGCGTTTTCCTCTCATCGGAAACGGGAGAAACCATCATGCCAGCCACCTCAAAAGCCCAGCAGAAAGCGGCCGGCGCGGCATTGTCAGCCAAGCGCGGCGAGACCAAGAAGGGCGCGCTCAAAGGCGCGTCAAAGGGAATGTATAAATCCATGAGCGAAAAACAGCTCGAGGAATTCGCCGAGACCAAGCGCAAGGGCCTGCCGGAAAAGAAGTCGAAACACTGATCGACTGGCCATTCTGACGGCGGATGCCGGTCAATAAAAGGCCCGCGGCTGAGCCGCGGGCCATGAAGTCTCAACGGGCGAGGACGAAAATTACCAGTTCCAGCCCCACCCGCAGCGCCGCACTTTGTAGCGGATGACCTTGCGATGACCGTGGCGCCACACCACCTTCTTCTTGACCACGATGCGGCAGACCTGGTGATGCCTGTGCCCATGCCAATGCCGGGCCTGCGCCGGCTCGGGCGCGACCGCCATCGTGCCGGCCATCACCGCGGCTCCTACCAACGTAAGGAAGAACTTCTTCATGCGAATTCCAGCTCCTCTGACTTCAGTCCCTTCCTGATGCCGCTGGCGCAACCTCCCGCCACATCCGGCACGTTCTACAACCGTAACACTATCCGGTTCGGCGATTCGCGCCAGCCAGAAGCTTGACAGCGGTTAAATCTCCGTTTAACCAGCCCACCAACACCGGGCCGCAATGCCCGGTGGTTTTCTTTATGTGTGCAAGACGTTTGGGAAGCCGGTTTTACTTTCCCTATGTCTTGTTTGAAATGACGTGTCCCGTGGGTTTTCCGTCGCGTTGCGTGGAAAACCCTGTCAGGTCTCGAAAACGGAGGCCAGAGGAGGGCGCGTTTCCTTCACCCGGACCATGAGGTTCCGGGTATGTTGTTTTGAAAGGGAATGCGATGAGCAAGCGCGAATCCGCGAAGTACAAGATCGACCGCCGTCTTGGCGAAAACATCTGGGGCCGCCCGAAGTCCCCGGTCAACAAGCGTGAATACGGCCCCGGCCAGCATGGCCAGCGCCGCAAGGGCAAGCTTTCCGATTTCGGCCTGCAGCTGCGCGCCAAGCAGAAGCTAAAGGGCCACTACGGCGACGTTTCGGAAAAGCAGTTCCGCAAGGTCTATGAAGAGGCGGACCGCCGCAAGGGCGACACCTCGGAGAACCTGATCGGCCTGCTCGAATCGCGCCTCGACGCGGTCGTCTACCGCGCCAAGTTCGTGCCGACCATCTTTGCGGCGCGCCAGTTCGTCAATCACGGCCACGTCAACGTCAACGGCAAGCGCGTCAACATCGGCTCGTACCGCTGCAAGCCGGGCGACGTCGTCGAAGTGCGCGAGAAGTCGAAGCAGCTGGTCATCGTGCTGGAATCGGTGGGCCTGGCCGAGCGCGACGTGCCCGATTATATTGAAGCCGATCACAACAAGATGACCGCGGCCTTCACGCGCATCCCCGGCCTGGCGGACGTTCCGTTTGCCGTGCAGATGGAACCGAACTTGGTCGTCGAATTCTATTCGCGCTGATCGTCGCGTTCGTCGCGATACAATCGAAGGCCGCCCGTCGAGGCGGCCTTTTCTTTTTTCGTTCCTTTTCCGCGGCGTCATTCCGAAATCGATTTCGATTTTCGGTCCGATGCGCTACTGCGGGCGGCAACAGGATCTTGGGGCCGACGCGCCGTGAACATGCAGCCAGACGCCGAAACGCTCGAACCGGTCGCCGACGCCGAAGGCGGCTTTCATCCTCTGTTTGCCGATGTGCCGTCCTCCGTCGAGTTCAACAAGCTGCGCAAACGGCTGTTGCGGCTTGCCCGCCAGGCGATCGACGATTTCTCCATGGTGAGGCCCGGCGACCGTTGGCTGGTCGCTCTGTCGGGCGGCAAGGATTCCTACGGCCTGCTTGCCGTTCTGCTCGATCTCAAATGGCGCGGGCTGCTGCCGGTCGAGCTGTTAGCCTGCAATCTCGACCAGGGCCAGCCGAACTTTCCCAAGCACATATTGCCCGATTATCTCGATAAATATGCCATTCCGCATCGCATCGAATATCAGGACACCTATTCGGTGGTCACCGACAAGCTGGCCGAGGGCAGCACCTATTGCTCGCTGTGCTCGCGGCTACGGCGCGGCCATCTCTATCGCATTGCCCGCGAGGAGGGCTGCTCGGCGCTGGTGCTCGGCCACCACCGCGAGGACATACTGGAAACCTTCTTCATGAACCTGTTCCATGGCGGGCGCCTGGCCGCCATGCCGCCGAAGCTGCTCAATGACGAAGGCGATGTCATGGTGCTGCGGCCGCTCGCCTATTGTGCGGAAGCCGATCTCGAGAAATTCGCCGGCGCCATGAAATTCCCGATCATTCCGTGCGATCTGTGCGGTAGCCAGGAAGGCCTGCAGCGCAACGCCATGAAGGCGATGCTCGACGACATCGAGAAGCGCATGCCCGGCCGCAAGGACACGATGATCCACGCCATGACCAATGTGCGGCGTTCGCATCTGCTCGACAGGAAGCTGTTCGATTTCGCCGCCCTCAACGAAACCCTCACCACCAGGCGTCCCGATGACATTTGACGATAGCGCGATCGACTGGCTTGCCGACCTTCTGTCGGAAGCCGCCGTCGCCGAGATCATGCCACGCTTTCGCCGGTTGAGCGAGGGCGACGTCCGTCGCAAGACCTCGGCCGCCGATCTCGTCACCGAGGCCGACGTCAATGCCGAACGGCTCATCACCGCCAGGCTGCGCCAGCGTTATCCCCACGCAATGATCGTCGGCGAGGAGGCCTGCTCCGACGACCCGACGCTGCTCGACGGTCTCGGCGATGCCGAACTCGCCTTCGTCATCGACCCGGTCGACGGCACCTTCAACTTCGCCTCCGGCGTGCCGCTGTTCGGCGTCATGCTTGGCGTCGTGGTCAAGGGCGAGACGGTCGTCGGCATCATTCACGATCCCGTCGGCAAGGATTGGCTGATCGGCGTTAGTGGCGCCGGCAGCCATATCCGCCATGCCCATGGCAATCTGGAAAAGGTCCATGTCGCCAAACCGGCGCCGATGTCGGAAATGACCGGTGCGGTCTCATGGCACTATGTGCCCGAGCCGGACCGCTCACGTTTGGCGCGCAACCAGACCAAGTCGCTATCGCAGTTCAATTATCGCTGCGCCGCCCATGAATACCGCCTGCTGGCCAGCGGCCACGGCCATTTCGTCGTCTACAACAAGCTGATGCCTTGGGACCACCTGGCCGGCGTGCTGATCCATGCGGAGGCCGGCGGCCATGCCGCGCGCTTCGACGGCAGCGCCTATCTGCCGTCGCATGTCGGGGGTGGCCTGCTGGTCGCACCGGACCGGGAGAGCTGGCGGCAGCTGCGCCGTGAGCTCTGGGCGGAATAGCTCTTCGCTGCCAAAGTTGTCCAATCTTGTGCGAAACCGGAGATCTCGAATGAAACCTCGGTCCGCAATTGTTGCAACGGCCTTTGCCCTTGCCTTGGTTGCCGGTGTCCATGAAGCAAGAGCTGGGGAACGCGCATGTCGCAGTCCCGACTCCGTCGACACCATAGACGAGATGTTCTCCGCGATCTTCGCCTGTTGGAAGCCGCCGCGCGGAAGCGCGGGCATGACCCTGACGCTGCAGTTCTCAATTCGCCGAAACGGCACGCTTATCGGCAAGCCGCGCGCCACCTACTCACATCTAGGGGACGATGGTCCGCTCAACCGGGCCTTCGTGGCTTCCGTCCTCGAGGCGCTCGACAAGGCTCTTCCACTGCCCGTTTCGGACAGTATGGGTGGAGCAATCGCAGGACGTACGCTGTTCCCTCGCTTCACCGCGGTCAGTGAGGGTGCATCCTAGGCGCACGCGCAATGGGCATTAAACCGGCGGGTTATGCGGCTGGAACAGTCTGCCGCGCTCGGCCAGCAGGATCATCAGCAGCGCCGCCACCGACACGCTGCAGAACCCGGCGGCCAGCGGCGTCACCGTGCCGTTGAAGGCTTGGCCGATCAGCGTGCCGAGAATGCCGCCAAGAAATGTCTGCATGAACCCAAGGATCGACGACGCAGTGCCGGCCAGGTGCCCCAGCGGCTCCATAGCGAGCGCGTTGAAGTTCGCGCCGAGCGCGCCGAACGGGACCATGGCGCAGGCAAAGAAGGTAATGAAGAGCCAGAGCGGCATCTTTATTTCGATGGAAACGACCAGCCAGGCAAGGCTGATGGCCAGAAACAGCAGCAGCGCGCTTTGCGACAGACGGCGCATGCCGATGCGGCCGACGAGGCGCGAGTTGAGGTAGTTCGAAAAAGCAAGTACGCCGGCAACCCCCGCGAAGATGACGGGGAACATCTCGCCGACATTGAACACGCTGACATAGATCTGCTGGGCCGAGGCGATGAAGCCGAACATGGCGCCGAAGATGAAGGTGCTGGCGAAGGCGTAGCAGAGCGCGATGCGGTTGGTGAGAACGATGCGGAAGCCGCCGATGATGGAGGACAACGTCAGCGGCCGGCGATATTCGGGGTGTAGTGTCTCGGGCAGGCGCAGCAGCGACCAGGCGGACACGATCAGCGCGCCGGCTGCCATGGTGACGAAGATCACATGCCAGGTCGCAAACAGCATGATGAACTGGCCGATACCGGGCGCCACCACCGGAATGGCCATGAACACCATGAAGATCAAGGACATGACTTCGGCCATGCGCCTTCCGTCGAACGTATCGCGCACGATCGAGACGGCAATGACGCGCGTCGCCGCCGCACCGATGCCTTGCACGGCCCGGCATAGCAGAAGCGTGGTGAATGACGGGGCGATTGCCGCAGCGCCGGCCGCCAGGACGTAGATCACCAGCCCTGCGACAAGCGGCGCGCGGCGCCCGAAGCGGTCCGAGATCGGCCCGAAGAACAGCTGTCCGCCGCCAAAGCCAAGGATATAGGCGGTGACAACATATTGCCGGTGGTTTTCATTTTCGATGCCAAGCGAAGCGCCGATCTGCTGCAGCGCCGGCAAAATAATGTCGATGGCCAGCGAATTGAGCGCCATCAGCGCCGCGCACAGCGCAATGAATTCCCAGCGCGGAATAGGCAAGGTGCTTGCCTTTTGCTGCGCTTGTGCTTGCTGATCCACGGCCAGTCCGATCCTCAAACGAAAATGCGCCGGCTGGCCGACGCATCCATTCGTTGATTGCCCGATAATGGGCAGAACTTTTTGCCAAGGTGGGGGCTGCCCCGGCGCTTAGCGCATGACCCCCGAAAATCGCAGGCGGAAGGTCATACGCAGAAACAGAAGTCAGGCGGCGCCTTTGACGCTGACGCCCTTTTCGACGAGGAAGGTCTGCAATTCGCCCGCCTGGAACATCTCGCGGATGATGTCGCAGCCGCCGACGAACTCGCCCTTGACGTAGAGCTGCGGGATGGTCGGCCAGTTTGAATAGTCCTTGATGCCTTGCCGCAGTTCGGCCGAAGTCAGCACGTCGACGCCCTTATAGTCGGCGCCGATATAGTCGAGGATCTGCACGACCTGGCCGGAAAATCCGCATTGCGGGAAGCCGGGCGTGCCCTTCATGAAGAGAACGACGTCGTTGCCCTTCACTTCATTGTCGATGTAGTCGTTGATGCCGCTCATGGAATACCCTTTCATGCCTGTGGGAGTCAGGCTCGAACATTACCCTTCAAATAAACCCATGGGTTGCGCGAAACAAGATGTTTGCCGCCTTGCCACGCAAATGGCGCAAAGGAACGTCTGATCTTGGGCCAAGAGCGTTGGCCACCATCTTTCCCGAGGCGCGATGAAAAGACGATATCTCGCCGGGTGCCTCCTCGCCGTTCTGTTCGCCGCACTGTCATTGATCTGGTGGGCCAGGTCGCCGAGACAGCCATCTCTCGTCGTCGGCGGTGAATTACCGGCGCCGTGCCGCGATACGAGCTTCGAGGCGGTCGCCTATGTCGTCTGCGAAATCGATCTGCGCCACTATGACATCGGTGTGTTCCACGCAGGCCTTGACGGCAAGGCTTTCGGTTCACTGGACAAATTCGACAAGGCGATGGCGGATCAGGGCCGGCCGGTGCTGCTCGCCATGAACGCCGGCATGTATCACCAAGACCTGACTCCGGTCGGCCTTCTCGTCGAAGACGGCCGGGAGAAGGCGACGATCAACGTCGCCGACAGCGGAGGCAATTTCTTCCTGAAACCGAATGGCGTCTTCCTGGTCCGCAAGGACGGCAAGGCGGCGGTCATGGAGACAAGCGCCTATGCTGCGACCAGACTGGACGTCATGTTTGCCACGCAATCCGGCCCGATGCTGGTGATCGACGGCCGGCTTCATCCCCGCTTCGAGCAAAACGGCACATCGCGCTATATCCGCAATGGCGTCGGCGTGCGTGACGAAAACACCGTCATGCTGGCGATCTCGCGCTCTGAAGTCAGCCTCGGCAGCTTCGCGCGACTGTTTCGAGACGCGCTCGATTGTCCCAACGCGCTTTTCTTCGACGGGGCCGTTTCGGCGCTGTCGAACGGCGAGCGGATGATTGTTGGTGGAAAGTATCCGGCGGGGCCGATCATTGCCGTGACCGGTAAGAAGCTTGCGAGCCGGTAACTGCAAGAGAGCTCAGTCCGGCACGCTAGTCTGCAGGGCAAGCGCGTGCAGTACGCCGCCCATGTTGCCCTTCAGCGCGTCATAGACCATCTGGTGCTGCTGGACGCGGCTTTTGCCGCGAAAGCTTTCGGCCACCACCTCAGCCGCATAATGGTCGCCGTCGCCGGCCAGGTCGCGAATCGTCACCTTGGCGTCGGGAATGCCTTCCTTGATCAGCCGTTCGATGTCGTGGGCGTCCATTGCCATGTGAGGATTCCTTGTTCAGGTCGTGATCTCATAGATATGGTCGAAATGGCGGATGAACCACAGGGAAAGGGGCCCACTCGATCACATCACGGGTCCACGACCTCATTTGCCATGAAGCGAGGGAACCAGGATTCGTGGGCGGCGGTCAATTCGCTGACCGGTATCGCACGCGCCTCGCCCAGCTTCAGTTCGCTGCCGCCGGTCGAGCCGATCCACGGCGCAAAAACGCCGAGCTTGTTTTGCTGTTCGCGAATGGCGTCCCATTGCTCGCTCTGCGGGTCGATCGACAGCGTCAGCAGATAACGGCCCTGGTCCTCGCCGAACCAGACCGGGATCGGATCTGCACCGATCAGGCCGGGAATGGTCGCGCCGATGCCGGAGGCCATCGCCATCTCGGCCAGCGCCACCGCGATGCCGCCATCGGAAACGTCATGCGCCGCGGTAACAACACCGGAGGCGATCAGTGCCCGCACATGGTCGCCGACCCGCTTCTCGTGGCCGAGATCGACCGGCGGCGGCGGGCCGTCGGCGCGGCCAAAGATGTCGCGCATATAGACCGACTGGCCAAGATGCGAGCCCCATATCGTCGGGGCGCCGACCAGCACGATCATCTGGTCTTCGGCGGCAAAGCCGATGCGCACCATTTTCGACCAGTCGGCAATCAGACCGACGCCGCCGATGGTTGGTGTCGGCAGGATGCCTTGGCCGTTGGTCTCATTGTAGAGCGAGACGTTGCCGGAGACGATCGGGAAGCCGAGCGCCCTGCAGGCATCGCCAATACCTTTCACCGCGCCGACCAACTGACCCATGATCTCCGGCCGTTCCGGATTGCCGAAATTGAGGTTGTCGGTGGCCGCGAGCGGCAGAGCACCGGTGGCGGTAAGATTGCGCCAGCATTCGGCAACCGCCTGCTTGCCGCCCTCGTAAGGGTCGGCCTCGCAATAGCGCGGCGTCACGTCGGAGGAGAAGGCGAGCGCCTTGGTCGGATGACCATCGACGCGCACGACACCGGCGTCGCCGCCGGGAAGCTGCAGGGAATTACCCTGGATCAGCGTGTCGTACTGCTCCCACACCCAGCGGCGCGAGGAGAGGTCCGGTCCGCCCAGCAGCTTGAGGAGTGCGTCGGCCACATCGGTTCGCGGTGCATCGCCAGCCAATGGCGCCGGTTTCTTCGGCTCGACCCAGGGACGGTCATATTCCGGCGCCTGGTCGCCGAGATCCTTGATCGGCAGGTTGGCGACCTCGTCGCCCTGGTGCAGCACGCGGAAGCGCAGATCGTCGGTGGTCTTGCCGACGATGGCAAAATCAAGGCCCCATTTGTGGAAGATCGCCTCGGCCTGTTTTTCCTTTTCGGGGCGCAGCACCATCAGCATGCGCTCCTGGCTCTCCGAAAGCATCATCTCATAGGCGCTCATGCGCTCTTCACGCACCGGCACCTTGTCGAGGTCGAGCTCGATGCCGAGGTCGCCCTTGGCGCCCATCTCGACCGCCGAGCAGGTGAGACCAGCGGCACCCATGTCCTGGATGGCGATAACGGCGCCGGACGCCATCAGTTCGAGGCAGGCTTCGAGCAGGCATTTTTCGGTGAAGGGATCGCCAACCTGGACCGTGGGCCGCTTCTCGTCGATCTTGTCGTCGAACTCTGCCGAGGCCATGGTGGCGCCGCCGACGCCGTCGCGCCCGGTCTTGGCGCCGAGATAGACGACCGGAAGGCCGACGCCCTTGGCCTCGGACAGAAAGATTGCGTCCGTCTTCGCGAGGCCCGCGGCAAACGCATTGACCAGGATATTGCCGTTGTAGCGGGCGTCGAAATTGACCTCGCCGCCGACCGTCGGCACGCCGAAGGAATTGCCATAGCCACCGACGCCGGAAACGACGCCGGCAACGAGGTGTTTGGTCTTGGGATGGTCCGGCGCACCGAAGCGCAGCGCGTTCATCGCCGCGATCGGCCGCGCGCCCATGGTGAAGACATCGCGCAGGATGCCACCGACGCCGGTCGCAGCTCCCTGATAAGGCTCGATATAGGAGGGGTGGTTATGGCTCTCCATCTTGAAGACGACGCAGTCGCCGTCGCCGATGTCGACCACACCGGCATTCTCGCCCGGGCCCTGGATGACTTGCGGCCCGGTGGTCGGCAGCGTGCGCAGCCACTTCTTCGAGGATTTGTAGGAACAATGCTCGTTCCACATCGCCGAAAAAATACCAAGTTCGGTAAAGCTCGGTTCGCGCCCGACCAGGTCGAGGATGCGTTGGTACTCGTCGGGCTTCAGCCCGTGCGCGGCAATGAGTTCCGGAGTGATCGGCACGGAATTGGAAATGGTCATGGTCGGCAAATTGTGTCCTTGGGATCGAGTCCCGTCTTATCGCAAGCTTTGCAGCCGATACACCCCGTTAGATGACTAAAACGATGGAAAGCAACAGCTGACGGCAAGTAGCGAAAGATCGCCACTCGACCCGCCGGTTTCAAGCCGGTTCAGGAAAAGCTGTCGTAGCCGGCGCGGCCCTCGTCCAGAAGCCGCCGGATCACCGCGACGCCGTGCGCGATATCGTCCCGCTGTCGCGGCTGCGAGATGCCAAACCGCACGCCGTGAAAGGCCTGTTCAGAACGCCCTGCCTTGAACTCATCCTCGTCGTCGATGAGCACGCCATGTTCGAGGCAGGCCTGTTTGAAAGTGCCGGAAAGCCACGGGTCGGGCAAAGTGAGCCAGACGAACGGCACATTATCCAGCGCCTTGAAGTCGAAGCCGTCGAGTGTCTCGCGCACGATCGCTATGCGCGCACCGATCTCGGCAATGCTGCGCTTGCGCATCTCGGCGGCCTGACTGGACAGCACCAGCCGGCTGCCCACCTCCGCCAGCAGAAACGGCAGGCCGCCCGTCATCATCTTGTGGGCAACCCGGATGCGGTGACGATAGGCCGGCGGGCAAGCGAGCCAACCGCCGCGAACACCCGCCGCGACCGATTTCGAGAGGCCGCCGGCAACGATGGTCCGTTCGGGAGCATATTCGGCCATTAAAGGCGTTGGGTCATCGGTCAGTCCGCCATAGAGATCGTCCTCGATCAGGACGACGTTATATTGACGGGCGACATGCGCGATTGCCTCGCGGCGCGATGCCGACAGCGTTGTCAGTGTCGGGTTCTTGGCCGTCGGCATCAAAAACATCATCTTCGGGTGCTTTTGCGCACAGACGCGCTCGAAATCCTGGGGATCGATGCCCTCGTCGTCCGCCACCACCAGTGCGGTCCGGCGACCGATCAAGCCGGCGCTGCGGGAAATCTGCGAATAGGTGAGGTGCTCGAAGACGACATAGTCGCCGGGGGAGGTGAGCCCCGCAATGGTTGCCATCACCGCGGCGTGGGTGCCGAGCGTGGGAACGATGGCATCCGCCGCCGGGCGAAAGGAATTGCGCGACAGCCAGCGCCTGCCGGCTTCGAACCAGCGGTCCGGGAAATCACGCGTGTAGCTTGAAATCTCATGCGGATGGTCTTGCGCCGTGCGTGTCAACACGTCAGCGACGATGGCACCCTGGCCGACATCCGGTGCGGCGGTGCTATCGAAGCGCAGTTTGTCGCCGGGCGCATCCATATAGCGCGTGCCTTGTTCGACCGGCCCCAGGAAATCCGGCTTTGCGCTCTCCGACTGTTGAGCGATAACATAGGTTCCGCGGCCGACCTCGCCGCTGACCAATCCCCGCTCGCGCAGCAATTGATAGGCCCTGCCGACCGTGCCGACAGTCGTGCCGATGTCGTATGCCAAATCGCGCTGCGGCGGCAGCTTTGCCCCTGCACCGATCAGGCCGCGGTCGATGTCCGTCTCGATGGAATCGGCAAGCCGCTGATAGAGCGGGCCAGTGCCGGCTGTAAGGTCTGGAAGCCAAGTTGTCATGGTGACAATTTTTTACATTGCACCGAAATGAGAGTCAATACATATGAAGCGGGCTGTACAAAAGGGCACAATTGCAATCTTGGCAGAAAGAAAATGGGTACAATAGAGACAATCCGCTACGCGGCAGTTGAATTGCAGGTGCAGGTGGCGCGCCCGCCGGGCAGGCCGACCTATGTCAGTCGGCTGGTGCGTACGCTCAGATCCTTCGCGAGGTGGATCGACGGGTTAATGGATCGCCGGCGCAGCCGGCTGGTCCTGCTCGAGATGACTGACGACCAGCTCAAGGACATCGGTATCTCGCGTTGCGATGCCCATCGTGAGGGGCTGAGGGCGTTTTGGGACTGAGAGCAGCCGGATGCTCCGTCTCGAACGTCGCGTGGCATATCGGCGGTTAGACGAGAGCGTCAATATCGACATCGGAACCAACGCGATCTTCTTCATCACTGAGATACCATCCTCCTTCGTGCCCTCACAGCATTCGCTCGCGACGTCTCCAGTGAATAGGGGTATTGCTGAAAACAGCTAATTCCCTTATTTTGGGGATAACGAAGGAGATGACCGTGGCAAGTTTCACCCTCACAGATCTCGGCAACAAATCCGGCGAGGTTGTTGAGGCCGCGTTCCGCGGCCCTGTTGACATTACCAAGCGCGGCAAGCGCAAGTTCGTTCTCCTGACGGCAGAGCAGTTCGACCGCATCACCAGTCGCAGCGCGCAACGGGCACACCGCGTCGAGGATCTGTCGGCCGAGGAACGCGACAGGCTTCTAACCGGCCTCGACGCAGTCGCGCGAGATGATGTTCGGGATGACTGAACCCGGCCACGGACAGATCATTCTTATTCCTATTTGTGGGCAAGGGAATATGACCGGGGCGAGGAAAGCGGACGCAAGGCGCGGCCGACTTGCGTTATGCTGATCGTTGCCGGCAAGAATGGCCGCAAGCAGGCCCTGCTCTTTCCAATCACGAGCCAGCCGCCACGACCTGGCGCGCACTATGTTGAGATTCCTGAGACCGAGGCCCGCCGCGCCACCCTCTTTACCCCAGCCTGGGTTATCGTCGACGAATTCAACACCGATGATCTCGCGACGAGCTGGGCGCTCGAAGATGCCAAGCCGCTCGGCCAATTCACGCGCAAGTTCATGTCACGGATCGCTCGCGAAGCTGCTGCGGCGATCCGTGCAGGCGCCGCGCGAACCGTGCCAAGACGCTAAAGGCTGCCGCGGCGGGAGAGCATCATCGCGGATGAACGCCCGCCGCCCTGATCCGCGTGACACCGTGGTCCACAAGCACCGCCACGATGCACAGCATCAGAAAGAGCCCGGTGATGGCCAGAGCCGAGACGGCGACGCTGGTCGCGCCGTTCTTGGCGAGATCGAGGAACGGGTAGGGCACTTCACCGGCAATCGGCGCCCGCAGCAGCGCGTAGGCCAGATAGGCGATCGGATAGATCATCCACCAGGAGATGTCGCGCCACCGCGTCGAGCCGTCGGCGCCTGCCACAAGCCACCACAGCACGAACAACACCGGCGTCACATAGTGCAGGAGCACATCGCAGAGCAGGAACAGCCCTTGCGGCTGCCAAAGCTGCGCCAGGACCGTTGCATAAACGATGAGGACCAGCGTTATGGCGACGGCTACGCCCGCCCGCATCCGTGGCGCGGAAAAGGCCGGAAACCAGGCATAACCCGTCGACGACAGCAACGAGGCATGGACGAGCACCGCGCCGATGTTGGTCAGGATGGTGAAGAAGCTGAAATAGAAGACCAGCGAGCCGGCAAAGCCGCGGCCGGCTTCCATTGATGCCGGGACGGTGATGCAGAGCTGCAGGACGAGCCCGGCCAGGCCGACGACCAGACCGGTGATCTGCAGCACGCGACCCATTGGGCTAGGCAGCAGCGCCGCAGGCCGGATTGCCCGCCTGCCAGCGGGCAATGTCCGAGCCGATGCGGGCGCCGAGCGGTTCCGCCATCAATGGGCCGAACACGTCGACGCGGCTCGAATTGCCTTGCGCCTGCACGACCAGCAACGGCTTTCCACCATAATGTTTGGCCGGCACCAGCAGGAAGCGCGGCGTGCCGCTGAACGAATTCAGCTCGTTGGCCATCTGGTAAGATTTGAAGGCAGGGTCCTTGCTGGCGATCCAGCATTTGTGGGCAGCTATTGCCACCTGCTCCATGGCAAGCAGTGACGCACTCTTGCCCGCCGGCGCCGGCGCGCTCTTCGGGCCTGACTGGCAGGAGGCGAGTACAAGCCCGGCGGCAGTAGCGACGGCGAGGCGCGTGGTCGTCGGTCTCATGTTCAAGCGGCGCCCATCTCGAGTTCGGACAGAAAGATCTTCAGACCGTCTGTCATCTCACCCCAGACGCGCGACAGCGCCGGATGCTGCAAGGCGATTTGCTCGTAGGCATCGAATTTCGGATAGGCGTCAAGCAAATCGGGGCGGCCGATCGTTGTCCTGAAATTGTTGAAGACGAAGCGGGTCGGCGTCAACCACGCATCGGCAAAGGAGATGTCGTCGCCGAGCGCGAACGGGCCATGCGCCATGCGGGCCTCGATTGCCGCAAGCCCGTGATGCAATCGGGCGAACTGTGCCTTGATCTCCGCCTCGTTGCGCTGCGGCACGAAATGGAGCTCGAACAGCTTCATCGTCGGGGCGAGCACGTCGAGGTCGGTGATGCGGGCGAACATGCGCACCAGCGCCCGGTCCTTCGAGTCCCTCGGCAGCAGCGCCGGCTCGGGAAAGCGCTCCTCCAGATATTCGGCGATGACCACCGATTCGACGATCGTTTCGCCGGAGCCGGTGATCAGCACCGGAATCCGGTTCAACGGCGAGATGGCACGAAACGCCTCCGGGATGGGAAACCCCGGCGGCGGTGCAATGAGCTTGAGCGGCACGTTCTTGATGTAGGCCAACGCCCGCACGATCGACGAATAGGGCGACAACGGCCGCGAATAGAGTTTCATGACCGTGGCTCCAGGAGGAAAATTGAAGGCATCAAGCAGCGATGCCCAGCGCGCTTTCGAACAGCGCCCGGCCGTCGCTGCCGCCATGCGCCGCTTCGATCAGGTTCTCGGGATGCGGCATCAGGCCGAGCACGTTACCGCGGCCGTTGACGATGCCGGCAATGTCGTTGATCGAGCCGTTGGGATTGGTGCCTTCGGCATAGCGGAACACCACCTGGCCTTCGCCTTCGAGGCGGGCCAGCGTTTCGGCATCGGCAAAATAATTGCCGTCATGGTGCGCCACCGGCGCCCGGATGAT
The DNA here is from genome assembly GCF_040320025.1 of Mesorhizobium sp. M0808. Lineage (NCBI taxonomy): Bacteria > Pseudomonadati > Pseudomonadota > Alphaproteobacteria > Hyphomicrobiales > Phyllobacteriaceae > Mesorhizobium > Mesorhizobium sp. M0808. The sequence continues at coordinate 123,702 of NZ_JAMYOX010000014.1, read as the reverse complement.
CTGGCCCGGCTGGTAGCGGCGGGTGAACATCGTGTTGGCATTGGCGATCTGCAGCTTCACCTGACGGCAGACGAATTTCAGCGAGGTATTGCGCATCAATGCGCCCGGCAGCAAGCCGGCCTCGACCAGGATTTGGAAGCCGTTGCAGACGCCGATGACCGTGACGCCCTTGGCCGCCTTTTCGGCCACAGCCCGCATTACTGGCATGCGCGCGGCAATGGCGCCGCAGCGCAGATAATCGCCGAACGAAAAGCCGCCGGGAATGGCGATCAGGTCGACATCGGGAATTTCGGTGTCGGTCTGCCAGACGGTGACCGGCGGCGTGCCGGAAATCTTGGTCAGCGCCGCGATCATGTCGCGGTCGCGATTGAGGCCTGGGAGCAGGACGACGGCTGATTTCACCTCAGGCGATCTCCACCGCGTAATTCTCAATCACTGTATTCGCCAGAAGCTTGTCGCACATGGCTTTCAGATCGGCCTCGGCCTTGGCGCTGTCGCTCTCGGCCAATTCGACGTCGAAAACCTTGCCTTGCCGCACCTGGCCGACGCCGCCGAAACCCATTCCGGACAGCGCGTGCTCGATTGCCTTGCCTTGTGGGTCTAGCACGCCGTTCTTGAGGGTTACGGTAATGCGGGCCTTGATCACGCTGGACATGCTCCTGTTCACCTGTTGAGCGGGCAAGCCGTCAGTGCGGCTTACCTTTGACACCGTCGGTCGATGCGACGAGCACCGGCCCTGCCGGACGCGGTGGCTCGTTCTCGTTCATGATGCCGAGACGGCGGGCAACTTCCTGATAAGCCTCGACCAGCCCGCCCATGTCGCGGCGGAAGCGGTCCTTGTCGAGCTTGTCCTGCGTCGCCACGTCCCACAGCCGGCAGGAATCCGGCGAGATCTCATCGGCAACGACGATGCGCATCATATCGCCTTCGAACAGGCGGCCGCATTCGATCTTGAAATCGACCAGCTGGATGCCGACGCCCATGAACAGGCCGGAAAGGAAGTCGTTGACGCGAATGGCCAGCGCCATGACATCGTCGATCTCCTGTGGGCTCGCCCAGCCGAAGGCGGTGATGTGCTCTTCCGATACCATCGGATCGTCGAGCGCATCGGCCTTGTAATAGAATTCGATGATCGAGCGCGGCAGCACGGTGCCTTCCTCGATGCCCAGGCGCTTGGCCAGCGAGCCGGCGGCGACGTTGCGCACCACCACTTCGAGCGGGATGATCTCGACTTCCTTGATCAACTGCTCGCGCATGTTGAGCCGGCGGATGAAGTGGGTCGGAATGCCCATCCGGTTGAGATGATTGAAGATGTGCTCGGAAATGCGGTTGTTGAGCACGCCTTTGCCATCGACGATTTCATGCTTCTTCTTGTTGAAAGCGGTAGCGTCGTCCTTGAAGAACTGGATCAGCGTGCCAGGCTCCGGTCCCTCATAAAGGATCTTGGCCTTGCCTTCATAAATGCGGCGGCGATTTTTCATCTGATTTTTCTCTGGATTTGCGGGCAGGCGGCAAGCGACCAGTTCCTGTCCGTCTGCCTAAAATAAGATGGCGACGGTGGGGTTCAATGCCGGTGTCTATCCCAATCGCACTGTTTGCTCAATCGGCAAATCCTTTCAATCAACCGCTTTCGGGCACCGAAATGCCGCAGCGCAGCAAGCAATGTAGCATATTGACCGGCCGGCGCCCTTTTGGTTTGTGCTCCGGCAACACATATTGGCACAACGAATCGGATTTCACGGAGGGATGCCATGAGCAGCATGAAAGACCGCGAAGAGGGCTTTGAGCGCAAATTCGCATTCGACGAGGAACTTCGGTTCAAGGCTGCGGCACGCCGCAACAGAGCGCTCGGCCTGTGGGCTGCCGAAAAGCTCGGCAAGTCCGGCGCCGATGCCGACGCTTATGCCAGGGAAGTGGTCGTCAGCGACATCGAGGAAGCCGGCGATCACGACGTTTTCCGCAAGATACGCAAGGATTTCGATGCGGCCGGCATCGACCAGTCGGACCATCAGATCCGCCGCACCATGGATGAATTGATGGCGCAGGCGATCGAGCAGATCAAGAACACCTGATCCCCATCGATACTCTTCGAATGCTGGACCAATCGACCGCCCGGCCTCACCGGGCGGTTTTTCTTTGCCTTTGCGGTCATTTCCGGCTGAATTGCTGCAAGCAAAGAGGAAATCGCCAATGTCCCTGAAGTCACGCCTTGCGGCCGACGAGACGCTGTTCACCGCATGGTCTGGCGTGCCGGATGCCTTGACGGTCGAGATACTGGCCAGGCAAGGGTTCGACGCGGTTACGCTCGATATGCAGCATGGTGGGCATCACGAGGATAGCGTGCTGCGCGGGCTTGTGCCGGTGCTGGCCGCCAACAAGCCGGCTTTGGTACGCATCCCGGTCGGCCGCTTCGACATGGCCAGCCGTGCGCTTGACTTCGGCGCCGAGGCGGTGATCGCCCCGATGGTGAATTCGGTGGCGGACGCAAAGCTGTTTGCTGCCGCAATGAAATACCCGCCACTCGGCGAGCGCTCCTGGGGCCCGACCTATGCTTTTCCGCGCCATGGCAAGGGCGACTATGCCGACTGGCTGCGCGACAGCAACCAGCGCACCATGGCGTTCGCCATGGTCGAAACGCGGGCCGCGCTTGATGCACTCGACGGCATCCTCGACACGCCGGGCATCGACGGTATCTTCCTTGGCCCGTCGGATTTCTCGATCGCCTGGTCGCAGGGCACCACCGTCAGTTCGACGCTGGAGAGCATGATGGGGACCGTCGCCTCGATCGCCGAGCGCACCCGCAAAGCCGGCAAGCATGCGGCGATCTATGTGATGGAACCGGCCATCGCCGGTCGCGTGGTGTCGATGGGTTACCGGCTGCTGGCGATGGGTTCCGAGCATTCGCTGATTTCGCTTGGGGCAAAGACCCTGCTGAGCAGCGTCAGGGATTCGATCGCTTCCTAGAGCAATTCCAGAAAAGTGTGAAACGGTTTTCCGTCCGGAATTGCGTCAAAACAAAGAGATAGAGCGGTTCGCCGTTTCCGTGAAGCGGTGAACCGCTCTAGAGATCCGTCAGGAATTTTGCGAACGTCATCGAGCCTTCAGGCCAGGGGCCGAAGCCGGAATCCGCGTTGAGATGACCGGCATCCCCGGCGTCGATGAACAGCGAGCCCCACGCCCCGGCAATGTCCTCGGCGACGCCGAAGGCGCAGAACGGGTCGTTGCGGCTGGCGATCACCACCGACGGAAACGGCAGCGGGTCGCGCGGATAGGGGCCGAAGGTCATCAGGTGCCTCGGCTTTATCTCTGGATTGGCGACATCGGGCGGCGCCACGAAGAAAGCGCCGGCGACCGGCCTCTCGAACCGAGGCAATGCTTGAATGACCGCCGCGACGCCAAGCGAATGGGCGACGATGACGACCGGCCGCTCGGCCTCGTTAACCGCCTTGGCGACACCGGCCGTCCAATCCTCGCGCACCGGCTTCGACCATTCCGCCTGTTCGACGCGGCGCGCTGTCGATAGTTTCGACTGCCAGCGGCTCTGCCAATGATCGGGGCCGGAATTGGTGTAGCCCGGCACGATGAGAATATCTGCTTCCCTGACTTTCATGGCGCGCATGTAGCGAGAGGCGCTGTCGGGTGCAACCGGGTATGAACTCAACAGCGACACGCAAACGGCCGCTCACGAGCCCGGTTCTGCTCGCTATTGTGAACACCCTGTTCGCTTCTTGCGCTCTTGTGTGAACGATCGCGATCAACGATCTGTCGCCAGGAAAGAATGGCTGTTCCGAGATTTTGGCACGGACATGGCGTAGAATGATTGATGGCGCCGGATTGCTCTGTTGGAAGCTTGTCGAGCGCCGCCTGAACGGAGCACTTTGATGAGCGAACTGCCTTTTGCCGCGACGACCCCGGTCAGCGTTGCCCGCGTCGGCTTGCGGGCGCGCGATGCAGACAATCTCGCTGCCTACTATCGCAAAGTCGTCGGTTTGCAGGAACTGAGCCGCGCCGGCGGCACGATTACGCTCGGCGCAGTCAATCGCCCTTTGCTCGACATCGAAGCGGATCCGGCCGCGAAACCCGATGACCCGCGCAGCGCCGGTCTTTTCCACACCGCCTTCCTGCTACCCAGCCGGGCCGATCTCGGCCGCTGGATCAATCACGCCATCGCCGGCAAGATCGGCATCGAGGGCGCATCCGATCATCTGGTCAGCGAGGCTCTTTACCTAACCGATCCGGAAGGCAACGGCATCGAGATCTATGCCGACCGCCGTCCGCAGGACTGGAAATGGAACGGTGACAAGATAGCGATGGCGACGGAGCGGCTGAACATTCCGTCGGTCGTTGCCGAGGTGCCGGCCGGCGACACCGGCTGGCAGGGCGCGCCGGAAAACAGCATTATCGGCCACGTCCATTTGCGGGTCGGCAGGCCGGAAGAAGCCGAAGCATGGTGGCATCAGGAGTTCGGTTTCGACACAGTGGCAAAGTACGGTGGCGCGGCGGTGTTCCTGTCGTCCGGCGGCTATCATCACCACATTGGCGCAAATGCGTGGCAGAGCGCGGGCGCCGGTCGCCGCGATCCCGCCCGCTCCGGCTTGGCCTGGGTCGAGATGCGCTCGGACAATGCCGCAAGCGAGACCACCCGCGAGGATCCGTGGGGCACGGTAATAAGGACGGTTCCCGGTAAGGCGTAGGTTAGAGGTTCGCTTTTTCGAGCAAGCGGCCAAGCATGAGCAGGCCCGCTGGCCATACGCCCAGGCGGGCCTCGTTTCCCATATGGCCGAGATCGCCGGCATCGGCGATATCCGCGCCCCAGGCTGCGGCAAAAGCGGTCGCCTTGTCGAAGGTGACGCGTGGGTCGCTGCGGCTCGCCACCACCAATGTCGGGAAGGGCAGGCGCTTCAGCGGCATCGGCGCGAACGGGCGCACCGCGTCGAATGAGGGATCGGCATCGTCGACATTGGTCGCGGCAACCAGGAATGCCGCCGCGACCTTGTCGAGTTGGCCTTGACTGGCCCCAGCAGCCCACTTCACCGCCGTCGCCACCGCCAGCGAATGCGCAAGCAGCACGACGCGGCGCGGAGCGGCGGCCACCGCGGCATCCACCTGGCCGATCCAGTCTTCAGGCTTTGGCCGGTCCCACTCGGCCTGCAGCACGCGGCTCGAATTGGGGAACACCCGGCACCAATGCGACATCCAATGATCCGGCCCGGAATTGCCGCGCCCGGGCAGGGCGAGGAAATCGAAATCTCCGGCCGACGAAATCATCAGGCTTCTCCAAACACTCGGCTAAAGATCGTATCGACGTGCTTGGTATGATAGCCCAAGTCGAATTTCTCGCGGATCTCGGCCTCGGGCAAGGCTGCGACAACGTCCTTGTCGGCCAAAAGTTCCTCAAGAAAATCAGCGCCTTGCTCCCATACCTTCATGGCGTTGCGCTGCACCAGCCGGTAGGCGTCCTCGCGCGAAACACCGGCTTGCGTCAGCGCCAGCAGCACGCGCTGCGAATGCACAAGGCCACGGAATTTGTTCATGTTCTTCAGCATGTTGTCGGGGTAGACCAGCAGTTTGTCGACGACGCTGGTCAGGCGTGAGAGCGCGAAATCGAGCGTCACCGTCGCGTCGGGCCCGATCATGCGCTCGACCGAGGAATGCGAGATGTCGCGCTCGTGCCACAGCGCCACATTCTCCATTGCCGGCAATGCGAAGGAGCGCACCATGCGGGCAAGGCCGGTGAGGTTCTCGGTCAGCACCGGGTTGCGCTTGTGCGGCATCGCCGACGAGCCCTTCTGTCCGGGTGAAAAGTACTCTTCTGCTTCAAGTACCTCGGTGCGCTGCAGATGGCGCACCTCGATCGCCAGCCGCTCGATCGACGAGGCGATCACGCCGAGCGTGGCGAAGAACATCGCGTGGCGGTCGCGCGGGATCACCTGCGTCGACACCGGCTCCGGCTTCAGTCCGAGTTTCTTGGCCACGTATTCTTCGACATAAGGGTCGATATTGGCGAAGGTGCCGACCGCACCAGAGATGGCGCAGGTGGCGATGTCCTCGCGTGCATGCACCAGCCGATCGCGGCAACGCGAGAATTCGGCATAGGCCTGCGCCAGCTTGACGCCGAAGGTGGTCGGCTCGGCATGGATGCCGTGGCTGCGGCCGATGGTGATGGTGTCCTTGTGCTCGAAGGCGCGGCGCTTGAGCGCCGCCAGCAGCCCGTCAATGTCGGCCAGCAGGATGTCGCTGGCGCGGGTGAGCTGCACGGCAAAACAGGTGTCGAGAACGTCGGAGGATGTCATGCCCTGGTGGATGAAGCGGGCATCCGGCCCGACGAATTCGGCAAGATGGGTGAGAAAGGCGATGACGTCATGCTTGGTGACCCGCTCGATCTCGTCGATGGCGTCGACGTCGAACTTCGCCGCTCCGCCTTTCTCCCAGATGGTCTTGGCGGCCTCCTTCGGGATGACGCCGAGCTCGGCCAATGCGTCGCAGGCGTAGGCCTCGATCTCGAACCAGATGCGGAACCGGGTTTCGGGCGACCAGATGGCCACCATTTCCGGCCGGGAGTAGCGAGGGATCATCAGTCGGTCCTGACTTGCGAGAGCATTTGCCCGCGTCCTATCAGAGGCAGGCAAAATGCTCAACGTTGCTGGCGCGCAAACCAGACACTGGCGACAGCGAGCGCAATGAAACCGAGCGGAAAATACAGCCGGATGCCAAGGACGACGAACTGATAGAGCGCCGTCAACATCGTGAACACGAACTGGAAAACCCAGGTGATGGTGAGCGCGGGTGCATGCCATTGGACGTAGTAGGAGCGGTATTGCAGCCCAAAGAGGCCGCCGGTGAAGGTAATTGTCGCGGCGAGAAGGCAGACGAAGGCGGCGGCGACGGCGATTTCCCAGTGGCGTCCGAGCGAGACGAGCCGCGCCATAAACAGCCCAACCGGGAAGGCCAGCGCGCCGCCGGCAGCATAAAGCAGCGAGACGAAGCGGATCTTTACCGGGGTCTCCCAATCGTACAACAGCAGATTGAGCAGCGCGCTGGCGCCCATCGCCATGGCCCGCAACAAGGCACCGGCAAATGCGGTGCGCAGCGGCGGCAAGGAGCGGCGGAGACGATGCAGGGCGCGATAGCGCATGGCGGGGAACGTCACAGGCGACCGGTTACCGCGATCCAGCGATAGTCCGGCCCTTCGAAGCCGTATTGGCGCACCGCGATCAGCACGGCATAGGTGCTGACGCTATCCAGCGAAAATGTCTGAACCGCGCCGATCTGGTAGCCATTCGGACAGCCTCTGCTTTGCGGGATCGATTTGTCCTCGTGAATGATCCTCGTCTGGCCGCCATCCTTCGCCTCGATGCGCAGCAGGCGAAAGCCATTGATCTCGCCCTGGCTCTGGCAGCGTTCGGTGTCGTTCATGCCGATCTGGTCGAGCCGGAACTCGAGCGGATCGTCGACCGGCGAGAAGATCGGGCGCGGATTGACCACCATGCGGAAGGGATCGGCAGAAAGCTCGGTCACCGGGTTGAAGCCGGCGGTGATGCCGCGATTTGCCGTGAGTTCCGCCTGACCGACGATCGCTTCGCCCCTTTGCCGGGCCTGCAGCCGCGCTGCGGCCACCGTGGCATTCTCGTCGTCGAGCCGGACACGTATCGGCGAGCCCTTCAGGAAACTGTCGTCGGCCGTGTCGATATAATAGCGGGTCGCATAGGGAAATCCCGATCCGTCCTGGACGCCGTATTCCTCGAAGGCAAAGACCCCGCCATCACTGCTGAAGCCGAGGATCTCAAGCTCGGCGACATCGCCTGCGTGGGCGGCGGCCAAAGTTGCAAGCGGGGCAAGCAGGCAGACTGCAAACAGGGCAAGATTTCGCATGGGGCTTTCCATTCCGGCGGTCGACGCCGTTAAATTCCTATCACGATGCCGTCAAAAGATCGTGCTGACTGAAACACAAAGTCGATGCATCCAATCCGGCCGCCGTTTGTTATTGTCGGCAGCTTCACCGCATTGTGCCTTCCGAAAATCAGAATCGATTTTAGGAAGGCACGATGCATTGATTCAAAATGTTTAGAGCGTCGTTTGCGCGTCCAAAGGGACGCGCGGCGCTCTAAGGGAGACCCCCATGACAGATGCAGCCAAGATTCGCGAACGTATGGAAGTGATCGGTGCCGACGGCGTCCATGTCGGTACCGTCGACAAGGTTGACGGAGATCGCATAAAGCTGACCAAGCGCGACAGCGGCGAGGGCGCGCACAGGGGCCATCACCACTTCATTCCTCTCAGCCTTGTCGCCGAGGTCGAGGGCCAGAAGGTGCGGCTGTCGGCAAACTCGGATGTTGCGGTCACGTTCGAGGAAGAAAAATCCGAACCCACCTGATCATAATCCAGTCTGATTACGGCTCACCCGAATGAGCGTTGCGCGTTCAGCGCGACGACCAGACCGGGAACAGATCGCCCTCGGCCGGCGTCGCGGCAAAGACGCCGCGGCTGATGGCGCGCGCCATCGTGGCGCCGGCCGCGGCGTAGAGATCGATTGCATCGTCGGGCTCAAGCTCGATGCCGCTCTTGCCCGTTGCCAGCGCGAAGACCAGATCGCCGTCGGCGGGCGTATGCGTCGGCCAAATGGCGCGGACAAAGCCGTCATGCGCCGATATCGCCAGGCGTTTGGCGGCGGCCTTCGTGAGTACCGCATCGGTGGCGATCACGGCGATGGTCGTGTTGGCGCCGGTTTCCGCCTGCTCTGCCGCATGCTTGTCACGGAACTTCAGCAGGACCTTTCTGGCATCGTCAGGCATCGGGTGGGGATAGCCTAACCCGCCGAACTCGTCGCCGATCTCGAACGGTGCCGCCCAGAAATGGCGGGTCCCGGCGACCGTCACCGAGCCGGTCGGGTTGACGGCGGCAAGCGCGCCGATGGTGACGCCGCTGTCCAGCACCGTCGAGGCCGAGCCGAGCCCGCCCTTCAGGCCGGAGCTCAGCGCGCCGGCACCCGCGCCGGCGGTGCCGAGCGCAAAGTCGATCGCGGCGGCTTGCGCGGCTTCGTAGCCGAGGTCGCGGTAAGGCGGATACCGGCCCCAATCCTTGTCGCCGCCATTGCGCAGATCGAACAGGATCGCCGCCGGCACGATCGGCACGCGAAAGCCGCCGACCTCGACGCCGATGCCCCTTTCACGCAATGCCGCCTGCACCCCCGACGCGGCGTCGAGGCCAAAAGCCGACCCGCCCGAAAGCACCACGGCATGGATGGCGTGGATCGAATTGTGCGGCTCGAGCAGGTCGGTTTCGCGGGTGCCCGGCGCACCGCCCAGGATTTGCACGCCGGCCACGGCCGGTTCGTCGCAGATGACGGTGGTCACACCGGATTTCAGCTTGGCATTCGCCGCATTGCCGACACGCAGGCCGGCGACGTCCGTGATGAGATTGCGCGGACCCGTATGGAACATCCCTGTGCTGGACATCATTGGCTCTCCGCCGGCGCGAAACGGCCGCCGTCGAAACGGTAGGCTCGATAAGGATTTTGCGTCAGGTCACCTTTTTCGTCAAAGCGGATCGGTCCGATCGCCGTGGTGAAGTCATGCGCGGTCAGCACGTTGGCCAGCCTCTCGCCGGAGCTTTGCGGCAATGCTGAAGCCGCCTTGGCGATCTCGACCGCGGCATAGGCGGGAAGCGTGTAACCTTCCGGCACGATGTTTTGTGCTGCAAAGCTTTGCAGTACCTTGGGGTCGGCGACGTCGGCCCATTCGGGCGGCGCGATCATCAGCGTGCCGACGGCATAAGGCACGTCGCCGAGCGGCGCGCGCAACGCTTCGCCGCCGGCAAACACCATGCCGGTATTTAGCTGGCCGGCATCCCGGCCCATAATGGCGACATCATCGCCGTCGCCGCCGGCAAAGACATGCGTTGCGCCGGCTTTCTTCAGCCGGCCGATCAGGCCGATCTGGTTGTCGAGCTGCGGCCGGAACGTGTCGACGAACACCGGCTTCAGAGCCGCTTGCTCGGCGGCTGCCCGAAACGTCTCGGCCATTTCGCGGCCATAGATCGTGCCGTCGTCGACTATGGCGAACAGCTCGGTTTGCCATAGGCGGGTGAGGATGGCAGCGACGGCATTGCGCTCGTCGTCGCCGCGCGGCCCGAGACGATAGATCGGCCATCCGGTCTTGGCGCGCCGGTCGGTCAGGCTTTCCGTGCGCACGCCGACGGTGATCACCGGTATGCCGGCATCCTTGAGGATCGGCAGAGCCGCCTCGATTGCGTCGGTGCACAAAAACCCGATGACGACGTTGACCTTGGCCGCGGTGAACTCCCGCGCGGCGGCGGCGCCACCGTCGGCCGTGCAGGCGTCATCGATCGACTTGATTTCGGCATCGTTCGCTTCAGCCGCCATTGTCGCGCCGGCCTCGATCTGTTTGCCGAGGATCGCCGACGGCCCCGACAAAGGTGCCGCGACGCCGACCAGCAGCGTCTCGGCATTTGCACTGCAGGCGACCGAGAGCCAGGCCAGCACCGCTATCGTGGTTGTCCAAGGTCGCATGCGAGCGAAGAATTCCTCCACGCCGGTCGCGTGGTTGCCGGCGCCAATGCCGTCAAGACCTAAAGGCTGGCCAGCTTTGGCGCAACACGCGAATTCGGGATATAGGTCAAGCACTTCGCTTGTGGCCTGCAATATCCCCCCATATATAACGGTTGGTTCTGACTAGTGGAAAATCATCGGTGCTGAAGAAGAATGACATCGGGCCGCAGGCCTACCGCGACGCGATGGCCCATTTTGCTGGCCATGTGCATGTAGTCACCACCGATGGCCCTGCCGGCAGGCGCGGCGCGACGGTGATCGCGGCCTGCTCGGTGTCGGACACGCCGCCAACCATCCTGGTTTGCCTCAATCGTGAAAATCCCAAGAACGAGCCGTTCGTGGAAAACGGCAAATTTGCCCTGAACACGCTGGCTTCGGATCAGGAGCCGCTGTCGATCGCCTTTTCCGGCATTACCGGCCTGCCGGTCGAGGAGCGTTTCGCGTTGGCCGAATGGGATGTGATCTCGACCGGTGCGCCGACGCTGAAGGGCGCGCTCGCCGTCTTCGACTGCGAACTGATCGACTCCAAGGATCTGGCCACCCACCGTGTGCTTTTTGGCAAGGTTACAGGTTTGCGCATCGGCGATAATTTGCGGCCGCTGATCTATCACAACCGCGGCTACCACGCTTTGTAGAGGCTTTCAGATGGCCGCGCCCGCGAAGACAGAATGACCGAGTTGAAAACCGCGTCCGGCGCCGCGGATGATCGACGAGACGCTCGATCTGTTGACCCGTGCGGATTATGTGGCGGACCGGTCGCTGGCGACCGTGCTGTTTTTATGCGTTCGGTCGACCCGCGGCGGTGGATCCAGGCTGGCGCGAAGCGCGTCGCATAACCACATGTCTGCCAGGGAGAAAATCATGGAACACAGTATCTATCTCGATGAGGCCCGCGATCCGCTGATCATCGCGGAGGGCTGGATGAAGGACGGCAAGGATGTCGCCATTGCCACCGTGGTCGAGACCTGGGGCTCGGCGCCGCGCCCGGTCGGCAGCCACCTAGTGATCGACGCGGAAGGCAATTTCCACGGCTCCGTCTCGGGCGGCTGCGTCGAAGGCGCGGTGGTGACCGAGGCGGTCGATGTTATCGATAGCGGCACGGCCAAAATGCTCGAATTCGGCGTCGCAGACGAGACCGCCTGGCAAGTCGGCCTGTCATGCGGCGGCCGCATCAAGGTCTATGTAGAAAGATTGGGTTGATCTCGAATGGATCCCTATGCGCTGAAGACACTCAACGCCGAACGCCGCGCCCGCCGCGCGGCAATCCTGGTCACCGATCTCGGCGACGGCCGCGACCGTGTCGTGCGCGAGGGCGACCGGGTAGCCGGCGAACTCGGGGCGGCCATCGCCAAGGCATTTCGCACGGGCAATTCCGGTTCGGCCGAAGCTGAGGGACGGACCTTCTTCCTCAACGCACATCTGCCGCAGCCGCGCCTGGTGGTGATCGGCGCCGTCCACATCAGCCAGGCGCTGGCACCGATGGCCAGGATCGCCGGCTATCCTGTCGAGATCATCGATCCGCGAACGGCCTTTGCCACGCCCGATCGTTTTCCCGATATCGCGCTGCATGCCGAATGGCCAGAGGATGTGCTGACGCGTCAGCCGCTCGATAGCTATACGGCGCTGGCTGCTCTCACCCACGATCCGAAGATCGACGATTTCGCGCTGAAGGCGGCGCTCGACGCCGGCTGCTTTTATGTCGGCGCGCTCGGCAGCCGCAAGACCCACGCCAAACGTGTGGAACGCCTGCTGGCTTCGGGAGCGACCGCCGACCAGATCGCCCGCATTCATGCCCCGATCGGCCTCGACATTGGGGCTGCCAGCCCGGCCGAGATCGCCGTCGCGGTGTTGGCGCAAGCGATCCACGCCTTTCGCTCCCGTGGTCTCGAATCCAAAGGCGCGGTCGCGTGAAATTTGGTCCCGTTGCGATCGATGCGGCCGAAGGGGCAGTGCTGGCGCACGCCACCACAGCCGGAGAGCGCCGCTTCCGCAAGGCGCACAGGCTAAGCGCCGGGGATGTGTCCCTGTTGAAGGCCGCTGGCATTTCCGAGGTCGTAGCGGCGGTGTTGGCGCCCGATGATCTCAGCGAGGACGTCGCTGCCGAAAAGATCGCCGCATCCATGATCCATCGCAACATCGAGGCGAGGCCCGCCGCGACAGGTAGGGTCAACCTCCACGCGCAGGCTGCCGGCATGTTCACCGTCGACGCGGCGATGATCGACGCCATCAACGCCGTCGATCCGACGATCACCATCGCCACGCTGGCGCAGCATGCGCCGGTCGAAAAAGGTCAGATGGTAGCAACGGTGAAGATCATCCCATTTGCGGTCGCCTCCGCTTTGGTCGATGCCGTGGCAAGGATCTGCGCCGGCGGCGAGATATTTGCGGTCAACGCCTATCAGCCGGTGCGCGTCGGCGTCATCCAGACGGTGCTGCCCGGCATCAAACCCAGCGTGCTCGACAAGACGCTGCGCGTCACCGAAGCACGCTTGGCGCGTTCGGGCGGCGGGCTGACGGCGGAGCGTCGAACCCCGCATGAAATTATCCCCGTCGCCGAGGCTGCGGCCTCGCTGATCCGCGACAACGATATGGTGGTTATCTTCGGCGCCTCGGCGATGGCCGATTTCGGCGACGTCGTTCCCGCTGCCATCGAAAAGGCAGGCGGCACTGTCATCCGCGCCGGTATGCCGGTCGATCCCGGCAATCTGCTGGTGCTCGGCACACTCGGCGGCAAGCGCATTATCGGTGCGCCGGGCTGCGCCCGCAGTCCCAAGGAGAACGGCTTCGACTGGGTGCTCGACCGGCTGATCGCCGGTCTCGACGTGACCGCCAGGGATATCGCCGGCATGGGCGTCGGCGGGCTGTTGATGGAAATTCCGACGCGGCCGCAGCCGCGCGAGCCATTGCCGGCCAAAGCCGAACCAAAGGTCGAGATCGTGCTTCTGGCCGCCGGCCGCTCCAGCCGCATGGGCGGGCCGAACAAGCTCTTGGCGCTCTTCGACGGCAAGCCGCTGGTCCGTCGCACTGCCGAACGCGCGGTCGGTTCGAAAGCCGCGGCCACCATCGTCGTCACCGGCCACCAGCGCGAGCGCGTGCGCAGTGCACTGTCTGGGCTCGATGTGACCTTCGCCGACAATCCGGATTTCGCCGAGGGTCTGTCTTCGTCGCTGAAGGCCGGCATCGCCAAGATTTCCGGCGACGCCGCCGGCGCCATGATTGTCCTCGGCGATATGCCCGGCGTCGCCTCGGCCGACCTCGACAGGCTGATCGAGGCGTTCCGCAAGTCCGAAGGGCGATCGGTGGTGCGCGCCGCTCATGATGGCCGGCGCGGCAACCCGGTGCTGCTGCCGCGCTCGCTGTTCGCCGCGATCGCTCACCTCGAAGGCGATACCGGTGCCCGCCATCTGGTCGAGGCCGAAGGGCTCGACGTCATCGATGTCGAGATCGGCGAAGGGGCAGCCGTCGATGTCGACACGCGCGAGGCGCTGGAAAGCGCCGGCGGCGTGCTGCAGGATTGACAAACCGAAGCCGAAAAACGCATGGCTGCGGAATGGCCTTTCGTTCCTGCCTCCGGTTCCGCTTGCCCCCCTCCGGCCTCCCGGCCCTTCTGATCGCGATTCTTTGGTCGCTCTTTTGTGCCACTTACGCCAACGCTCTCGAACTCAAACCCTTCAAGGACGATCTGTTCGCCTATCCGGTCACACTCTCGTCCGAGAGCAACGGCGCCTATACGGTCGTCGATTATCGTGAGCTGCGCGACATCAACGCTCGTGACGAAGTGCCTGAGCGTCGTGTGCACGCGCAATACACCGACACCGGCGTGCGTAAGGTGCAGCAGGATCTATTGCTGCCGACCGATGCAGGCGATGTCCGCCACATTGCCGTCGGCAAGACCGGGGGCGCCAGCATCATCGTGCTTTATCTGCACGGGCAGGGCGGCAGCCGTAAGCAGGGTGCTGACGACTTCACTTTCGGCGGCAATTTCAACCGTATCAAGAACCTGATGGCCGGTAATGGCGGCCTCTATCTGTCGCCGGATTTTTCCGATTTCGGCGACACCGGTGCCGCCCAGATCGCCGCATTGATCGGCCACTATGCCGAACAGTCGCCGCGCGCAAAAATCTTCGTCGCCTGCGGCTCTATGGGCGGCGCGTTGTGCTGGAAGCTGGCAGGCCGCAAGGACTCCGGCGGGCGCATCGACGGGCTGCTGCTGCTCGGCTCGCTGTGGGACGAGAGTTTCTTCTCAAGCTCCGCATTCAAGCGCCGTGTGCCGGTCTTCTTCGGCCAGGGCAGCAAGGACCCGGTGTTTCCAATCGAGAAACAGGAAGCCTTCTTCCGATCGATTCTGGGCAAATCGAAAGCCTACCCGACCCGCTTTGTCCGCTTCGAGACCGGCACACATGGCACGCCGATCCGCATGACCGACTGGCGGGGCACACTCAACTGGATGTTATCGAAGGTCCCTTAGGGCGCGGTGTTGTAGTCGAGCACGGTCTGCGGGTTGATCTCGCCGTCATAAGAGGCATCGACCTCATACTGCACCAGCGAGAAATTGCCGTGGCGAAACAGGTAGGTGCCGGCCGACGAGGCGTCGCCGACGCCGCGCCACTTGTTCAAGGATGAAATCGTTTTGGTGGCCTCGTCATATTCGGAGTTGACCAACTGGTCGTCAGTCTGGAAGCCGATGATGTTGATGCCCTCGACCTTGCCTTCGCTATTGTTGTTCTCATAGCGAATATCGAGTTCCGGTGACGCGAATTGTAATTGCCGGACGCCCGATACGTCGTCGTAGATGTAATAGACTGCGCTCTCATTGTAGGCGGCCATCGAGCAGAAAAAGCGAAACAGCCGTGTCTCGCGTTCGGGCTCGTTTTCGGCCGCCCCCGCATCCTTGTAGCGGAGCGAGTAGGCGTCCGGCTCTCCTCGCGGATCGCCGCCGGGCATGTCCTTGTCGCACTGGTCGCCATAAGTCGCGGCAAACGCCTTGTTGGCCTGCTCAAGCGCTGCGTCCTTCTTCGGCGGCGGCGGTCCTTCGCCGCAGCTTGCCGGCACGGCATCTTCGAAATCGGCCTTTGAGGGTTTCAGCGCACCCTTGTCGATGAAGATTGCGCGAAATGGCGGTTCCTGGATCGAGGCGTTGATCTGGCGCAGCGTATAGCAGCCGGCAAAGACATTCTCGCTGCCGTCCTTGGCCGTCGCCCGGATGGCGACCGGAACGCTGTAGTAGATGCTGCCGGCAGCCCCGTCTTCGGATACGCCACCGGTTTTGACTTCGACCGTGTCCGTGCCGTCATAGCCTTTGACGAAGGAATTGAAATCCTTGGCCGGCTTGGTGTCGCCGAAATAGTCCCAGGCGCGCGCGAATTCGTGCCGGCTGATGGCACTATAAAGCGACCGGATGACCGCTTCGGCATTCGACCTGTCGTCTATGTAAGGCGCGTCGGCGGCGAGCACCGGTTGGCTGGTAGCGGCAAGGGAGAAAAAAGCGGTCGCTGCGAACAAGGCGCGTCTCATCGGGAACCTCCACTCGATGAAAAATCCTATCATATCGATTGCGGCGGCGTGGTGACGCTTGAACAATCGCCTGCGAAAGCGCTACCTCTCGCCGTGGGCAGTCGGGCCGCGTGGAGATTTCTTGTGACCATATCAATGTATGAAGCATCCGTGCCGGTATTTTCGGCGAGGCTGAAGGCACTAGCCAACGTGCTGAACATTGCCGAGCAAAATGCGGCTGATCGCAAGATCGATCCGCAGGTGTATCTGACGGCGAGGCTGGCGCCGGACATGTTTGCGCTGACCAGGCAGGTACAGATTGCCACCGATCACGCCAAAGGTGCGCCGTCGCGGCTTGCCGGGCGCGAGGTGCCAAAATATGAGGACAATGAGGCGAGCTTCGCTGATCTGCAGGCCCGCCTTGCCAAGACATTGGCTCATCTCGCGACATTTTCGGCGGCCGAATTCGATGGTTCAGATGACAGGATGATCGAACTGCGGCTTGCGGGACGCGAGGTTTCGATGCCGGGAATGCAGTATCTGCTGCATGCCGCCATGCCCAATTTCTATTTCCACCTGACCACCGCCTATGACATCCTGCGTCACAACGGCGTGCCATTGGGCAAGTCGATTTTCCTCGGATTGCGTTGAGATTCGCTCGGGAGATATCCCGGCCGCGCCGGGATATCTCGCGGCGCGCTGTTTAGCGTAGGGACATTTCCCGGGCGATGCGCGGGAAATCGGCCGGCTTGACGCCGATATCGGCGCGATCGGCATTGCTCATCGAATGGAGCAGCGCCAGCGCCGCGCGATAACGCAGCTGTTCCCGCGGACGCGGACGGGCGAACATTTCAGTTAAGAATCCCATGATTCAAGCCCCTTTATTGAACCTCCACGGCCTCCAATATAGGCAGATCATGACAATTGTGCAGTGCAGCATCCGCATGGCAGCCATGCTGCCCCGATCTTTTTTGACATAATTCGGCTGTTCCGGCGAAACTTCTGTGGCGCTTCGACCGTAGGAGTCAGTGCCGGCACTTGGCCGGTTTTTCCTCGCCATTCCTGGCGAAATTCCGGACTGCATGAAAATGCGGTCCGGCTTTTTATTGGCCGCGGGGATAAACCCCGTTCGCCGGCGTCCTGGGAAAGTCGCCTGGCCTGCCGGCGGTGGGCTTGGAAGCGGGCGGCGCTTTCCTGTATGCTGTTGTTTCCTCCTCGCGCAGCCGCGCAAAAATTCCCACCGGAGAAACTCCATGCACAAACGCCGTCTCGGCCAGACCGATCTTTTCGTGTCGCAAATCTGCCTCGGATCGATGACCTGGGGCCAGCAGAACACCGAGGCGGACGGTCACGCCCAGATGGATCTGGCGTTTGCTCGCGGCGTCAATTTCATCGACACCGCCGAACTCTATCCGATCCCGCCCAAGGCGGAGACACAAGGCCGTACCGAGACAATCATCGGCAATTGGATGAAGGAGAAGCGCAATCGCGACCAGGTGATCATCGCCTCGAAGGTAGTTGGTCGCACCACCAACAGTTGGTTTCGCGGCGACCGCCCGTCTAAGCTGGTGCGCGCCGATATCTTCGACGCTATCGATAAGTCACTCGCCAGGCTCAACACCGATTACATCGACCTCTATCAGATCCATTGGCCGGAACGCGACGTGCCGTGGGGCGCCAATCCGAACCGCATCGGCGCCGTACCGCGACGCTCCGATGCCGCCGGCGTGCCGGAAGGCGAGACGCCGATCGCCGAGACGCTTGCCGTATTCGATGAACTGGTGAAGGCCGGCAAGATCCGCCATTTCGGCCTGTCGAACGAGAATTCCTGGGGAGTCATGCGTTTCATCGCCGAAGCCGACAAGGGCCTCGGCCCGCGCGTCGCCTCGCTGCAGAACGCCTACAATTTCGTCAATCGCACCTTCGAGGTGAACCTTGCCGAAGTCTGCGAGCGCGAGCAGGTGTCGCTGCTTGCCTATTCGCCGCTGGCGCAAGGCTATTTGACCGGCAAATACGATCATGGCGCGCGGCCGCAGGGCTCGCGCTCGCAGTTGTTCAACCGCGGCCAGCGCTACGAGACTCCGAATGCTGCCGAGGTACAGCTCGAATACAACCGGTTGGCGCGCACCTTCGGCATGGAGCCGGCGCTGTTTGCCAATGCCTATATCTCGAACCGGCCCTTGGTCACCTCGAACATCATCGGCGCCACCACCATTTCGCAACTCGAAATGGCGCTCTCTTCCGCCGACGTGGTCTGGACCGAGGACATGCAGAAAGCCGTTGATGCGATCCACCAGCGCGTCGGCAATCCGTGCCCTTGATGCGTCGGGACGTGGTTGTCCGATCGTCATAAGGAGAGGGGAACAGCCGTGGACTTCCGGATCGACGCGGTGCGCGCGAAATTTCCGGCTTTGTCGCTGACCGACAAGAGCCGCCGGCGCATCTATCTCGACAATCCTGCCGGCTCGCAGGTCCCGCAGGCGGTGGCGGACGCAGTATCGCGTTGCTTGCTGACCACCAATGCCAACCTCGGCGGCTTCTTCGAGACCACCGTTGCCGCACAAGACATCGTGGACGAGGCCCATCTGGCGATGGCGGATTTTCTCGGCGCTGCGAGCCCGCAGGAAATCATCATGGGTGCCAACATGACGACATTGACCTACCACATGTCGCGAACGCTCGGCCGCACGATGAAGCCCGGGGACGAGATCATCCTCACCCGCATGGACCATGAGGGCAACGTATCACCCTGGCTGCAACTGGCTGAAGACCTTGGCCTTGTCGTGCGCTGGCTGCCTTTCGACCAGCAGAGCTGGCAGATCGAGGAGGCGGCGCTCGCCGCGCTGCTTTCCGAGAGGACGCGGCTCGTCGCGCTCAACTACGCCAGCAATCTCACCGGGTCGATCAACCGGGTGAAGGCGTTGACCGGCATCGCCAGGCGGGCTGGTGCGTTGGTCTACGTCGATGCCGTCCAGTTCGCGCCGCATGGCCTGATCGACGTCCAAAACCTCGGCTGCGATTTCCTGATCTGCTCGGCTTACAAGTTCTTCGGCCCGCATATGGGAATTTTGTGGGGCAGGCTGGACGTTATCGATGCGCTTAAGCCGTATAAATGCCGCTGCTCGTCCAATGCCCTGCCGGAGCGCTTCGAGCTCGGCACGCCGCAAATCGAACTGATGGCCGGCCTGTCGGCGGCTGTCGATTATTTTGCCGAGTTGGGCGCGGCAGCCGGCGCGCAAGGATCGCGTCGGCTGAAAATCGCCAAGGCCTTCGAAGTTTCAATCGCTTACGAGAACCCGCTGGCGCAACAGCTGATCGACGGTCTGTCGGATATTGCCGGCCTGACCATCCACGGCATCACCGATCCGAAGCGGATCAATGAGCGTGTGCCGACGGTGTCGTTCACTGTCGAAGGCATCGTGCCGGAGACGATCGTGCGGCAGATGAATGCCGAAAACATCTTCCTGTGGTCCGGCCACAACTACGCCTGGGAGATCGTCCACCAGCTCGGCATTCCGGCCGAGCAGAGGGTGGTGCGCATCGGCATCGCTCATTACAACACTTCAGCCGAAATCGACGAGACGCTGGAGAGCGTGCACCGCGTTGTCGCCATGCTGAGGCAGGAACGATCCTGAGCGGCCCTCGCGGGCGGATCATCGCTTGTGGGCGCCGCCAAAACCGGTGAGGAAGGCGGTGAGATTGTCGCCGAGCTCGTCGCAGAGATAGCCGCCTTCCTGGACGATGACCGTTGGCAGGCCGAGCCCGGCGATCACCTCGCCAATGCGCGAAAAACCAGGCGTGCTCACCGACAGCCCGCCGAACGGATCGCCTTCGAAGGCATCTAGCCCCAGCGCCACCACAAGCGCATCGGGCGAGAAGGCGTTGATGCGCTGGAACGATGCCTCCAGCGCTTCGAGGAACGCTGCATCGCCGGATTTGCGCGGCAGCGGCAGGTTGAGATTGTAGCCGAGGCCGGCGCCTTCGCCGCGCTCGTCGCCATGGCCCCAGAAGAACGGATAGAAGCGCACCGGGTCGGCATGCAGCGACACGGTGAGCACGTCCGGCCGGGCATAGAAGATGCCTTGCGTGCCGTTGCCGTGGTGCAGGTCGACATCGAGGATCGCCACCCGCGCCGCCTGCTTGCGCAGAACCTGTGCAGCGACCGCCGAATTGTTGATGAAGCAGAAGCCGCCGGCGACATCGGCAAAGGCGTGATGGCCGGGCGGCCGGCACAGCGCATAGGCGGCCGGCGCTCCCGACATCACCGCCTCGGCGGTTTCAACCGCGCTCCAGGCGCTCCACAGCGCGCTCTGCCATGTCTCGCCGGAGATAGGACAGGCAGTGTCAGCCATGTGGTAGCCGGCCTGGCCGACCGCCGAGGCCGGATAGAAGCCGTTCCGCGCGATCGGATGGATGTTGGGGATGACCTCGGCTGAGGCACCCTCGATGCGCTGCCAGCGCGCGAAGATATGCTGGAGGAAATCGAGATATTCGGGCGTATGCATCGCCGCAATCGGGCCGAGCCCATGATCCCGCGGCCGTTCAATCGTGCAGCCGGCAGCTTTTGCGCCGGCTAGCAACCGCTCGATCCGTTCGGGCTTTTCCGGATTGGGCTGCGGCGCCCCGCTGGAGAGGAACGCCTTCGGGTCGTGGCGCTTCTGTTCTTCGGCATAGAAGGCTTTCATGTTGGCTCCTCCGGTGCATCGGCAAAGGCGAAAAAGGCGTCGCCGACGATCTTCTGCACCTGCTCGTAGCTGGACCAGGCAATGCCCAATCGTTCGTAAAAAGCCTTGGCGGTCTCGTTGTCGGTGTCGACGGACAGCCTGAGATAGACGCCGCCTGCCTTCCGGCACTGCGCCGCCACCCGGCGCAGCAGGCGCTCGCCGATCCTGCGGCCACGAAAACGGTCCTCGACATAGAGGTCCTGCACATAGACGCCGGGCCGTCCCATCCATGTCGAGAAGATCGGAAAATACAGGCAAAGCCCGGCAAATTCGCCACCGACTTCGGCGATCAAGGTCGAGAAGGCAGGCTTTTCGCCAAAGCCATAGGTGCGGAGATCCTGAGCTGTCGAGGTGATCTCCTGATGTGCGCCGACATGCGCGCCGAGCCGTAGGAGTGCGGCGTGGATGGTTTCGACGTCCTCGACGGTCCCGGGCCGGATGTTGATCTCGGGCAAAGCGACAGTCACTGGAGGTACGATGCCAAGGCACCCCCCTCTGGCCTGCCCTCTTTACGACTACTTGGCATCTCCCCCTCAAGGGGGGAGATCGGATCACCTCCGCGTTCGCCAATCTCCAACGCTGAAAAAGGGGCAGGACGGCGAAGCTGCCAATCTCCCCCCTTGAGGGGGAGATGCCAAGTAGTGGTAAAGAGGGCAGGACAGAGGGGGGTGGACCGGGAGCCAAACATTTCAGATTGCCTTCATCTCAGAACGCCACGCGGTCGCAGCCCTTGAGCGCCAGCATCTGCCGTGCCTCGGCCGGCGTTGCGACGTCCAGCGACAGCCCTTCCAGCACGCCGCGGATCCGGCGGACCTGGTCGGCATTGGACTTGGCGAGCTGGCGCCCGTCGTAGAGGCTGTCCTCCAGCCCGACGCGGACGTTGCCGCCCATCGCCGCCGCAATCGAGATCATCGGCATCTGGTGGCGTCCGGCGGCCAGCACCGAAAACCGGTAGCTGTCGCCGAACAGTTTGTCGGCGATGCGCTTCATGTGGACCAGGTTTTCTGGATCGGCGCCGATACCACCCAATATGCCGAATACGAACTGGATGAACAATGGTCCCGACACCAGCCCGCGGTCGCGGAAATGCGCAAGCGAATAGAGATGGCCGACATCGTAGCACTCGAATTCGAAACGCGTGCCACAGCCGCGCCCAAGCTTTTCCAGGACCGTCTCCATATCGGCAAAGGTGTTCTTGAAGATCGTGTCACGGGTAGCCTCGAGCAGCTTCGGCTCCCATTCGTGCTGCCATTCTCGCGGCCGCTCGAGCATCGGGAACAGCGCAAAATTCATCGAACCCATATTGAGCGAACACATTTCCGGCTCGGCCCTGAGCGGCGCGGCCAGCCGCTGGTCGAGCGTCATCAGCGACGATCCGCCGGTGGTGATGTTGATCACCGCATCGGTCGCCTGCTTGATGCGCGGCAGGAACTGCATGAACACCTCGGGGTCGGCGGTCGGCCGCCCATCCTTGGGGTCGCGGGCATGAAGATGCAGGATCGAAGCGCCGGCCTCGGCGGCGGCGATCGCATCTGCGGCGATCTGGTCCGGCGTCACGGGCAGATGCGGCGACATCGACGGGGTGTGTACCGACCCGGTGACGGCGCAAGTGATAATGACTTTTCGCGGCGCCATGGCTCGCCTTTCAGCCTTCGACCGGCAGGTCGAGCTCGCCGGCCAGCACGTCGAGCGAGTCGCCGATGATGGATATGATCTCGCCGATCTGCGCGGCGGTGACGATCATCGGCGGCGCGACCATGAAATTGTCGCCATCGACGCCGCCCTTGACCTTGCGTCCGTAGATGATCAGGCCGCGCTCATAGGCGAGGTCGAGTAGATGCTGGGTGGCCTTCTTTGCCGGCTCGATCGGCCTCAGCGTTTCTGGGTCCGCGACCATTTCGGCACCGGTGAGCAGGCCCTTGCCGCGGATGTCGGCGATGAACGGAAACCGCTTCGCCAATCCCTTCAGCTCGTCCATCAAAAGCTCGCCCATGACAGCCGCGTTGGCGATCAGGCCGAGACGGTCCATTTCGCCGAGTACGGCGAGCCCGGCGGCGCAGGCGAGCGGGTTGCCGGCGTAGGTATGGCCGTGCTGAAAGCCGCCCGATGCGAGCAAAGGCTGCACCAGCCGCATCGGTGCCGCCAGCGCGCCGAGCGGCGCGTAGCCAGAGCCCAGCCCCTTCGACAGCGCGACGATGTCGGGCTTGCAGTTCCAGTGGTCGCCGCCGAGGAATTTTCCGGTGCGGCCGGCACCGCTCATCACTTCGTCATGGATGAGCAAGATGCCGTAGCGATCGCAGATCTCGCGGATGCGCGGATAGTAGCTGTCCGGCGCCACCAGTGCTGCCGTGGCAGCGCCGCCGACTGGCTCCATGATGAAGGCGAGCACGCTCTGCGGTCCCTCGGCGAGGATCTTTTCCTCCAGCATGTCGGCGTAGCGGATGCCGCGCTGTTCCATCGAAAGATTGTCGCGGTCGCGCCAGGCGATGGGCGCCGGCACGGTCGGCATCATCTGCATCATCGGCACAAATGTTTCGGACAGCGCATCGTCGCCGGTAACGGCGAGCGCGCCGAGCGTGCCGCCATGATAGGAGGGAAAGCGCGAGATCACCTTCCAACGGCTGGGCTGGCCGGTGGCGACCGCCCATTGCCGCGCCAGCTTGACGCAGGATTCGGTCGCTTCCGAGCCGCCGGAGACAAAGAAGATGCGGTCAATGCCTTCAGGGAGTTTGGCGGCCAGCTGCCGCGCGAGCTCCTCGGCCGGTTCGTTCTCGAAATGCAGGCGGTAGGCGAAGGTGGCGCGGTCCATCTGCCTTTTCATCGCGTCGAGCACGTTGCGATTGGAGTGGCCGATATTGGCAACCATCGGACCGCTCGATCCGTCGATGAAGCGGCGGCCATCCTGCGTCCACATGTAGATGCCTTCGGCGCGGTCGATCAGCGGCCGGCGCAGGCTGGATAGATAAAACAGATGCGAGGCTTCGCGAGTTTCCGGGGCAGGAGACTTCAACATGTCATGGCTTTCCAAGATAGCGGTCGAGGACATTTCTGGTGACGCGCTCGACCATCGCATCCTGCCTTAGCAGGCCGGCAACCCATTCGCAGCTTCCGGCGTGAAACACCTCGCCTTTGCCGCGCGGGAAATTGACGATCATGCCGTTGCCGCGTTTGACCTTGTCGAGGTTGGCATCGCTTGCCTCGCCGAACAGCGTCTCGGCGGTGAAGCGTCCGTCCTCGTCGCCGAGAAACTGGTCCTCGAACGCAATGTCGGCGCTTTCCTCGACCTGGCTCGCCATGCCGACGGCCAGCACTTGCAGCCCGTCCGGTGCACCGCTGTCGGGCTTGGGGTAGGGCAGGCCGCCGCGGATCTCGAAATCGAGCCCGTCGACCTCGTAGCCATAGACATGGCTGTCGGCGCCGAGCAGATCGCCATAGTAGATGCCGGTGCCGGCAAACGCCCAATGCTCCGGCCGGTAGACCGGAAAGCCGCGTACGCCGCGCGGCGCGCAGCCGCCCCAGCCGGCATAGAGGCCTCTTGTCGCGTTGAGGCCGAAGGTCGCCGCACCCGGCCGGCCGATTTCCGGCGCTTCCCAGGAATTGGTGGCGCGCCTTATATCGTCGCCGCGATAGGCCGGGTCCTCGGCGCGGGCGCGGTATTTGTAGCAGACCTGCCGGCGGCCTTCGTCCTCCAGCCTGGTCTGCCACATGAAATTGCCGGCAAAGCGCGCCGCATGACCGCCGCGCTCGACATAGGTGTCGACCGCATCGCGCATTTCCCAGGTCCAATATTCGTCGTGGCCGACCAAGACAACGCAGTCATAGCCGTCGAGAATGTCGGGCGAAAAATGCAGATCGTGCTGGCTGGCGAGATCGACGGCGTAGCCGGCACGCTCGGCGAAGCGGAAGAAATGGCTGTCGTAGCTTGCCCAGCCGGACGAGGCGTATTTCTTCGAATGGCCGGTGGCAAAGGCCCATTCCATATGCGGATAGCGCGGCACGGTTTTCGGCGGCACGGCGACTTCGAGCGGCACGCGCGGCGCGTCCCTGGGCAGCACGACGAAGCCGCGGCACCACGGCCGTTGGGTCGACACCATTCGTGCATATTGGTCCCGGCCTGGCCCGGTGATGCCTTCGTAATGGTTGGAACCGCCCCATGTATTGTAGGCGAGCCAGGTGCCGGTGGCCGCCACCTGCAGCACACGGCCAGGCTTCTTGCCGGGCTGCGGCGCGACGATAAAAAGATGGTGGCAGCGGATCGGCTTGCCGTCCCGGCCATCTGCCGTCAGCGTCACGCGATAGGCGCCGGACGGCCAGTCGTCGCCGATGCGAAACTCGAACGACGCTTGCCAGCCGCAGCCTTCGACCGAACATTGGTCCGGCGTATCTTGCCAGCGCGCCGCGATTCCGGTCCCTTCGAACATTGTCGTTTCCGCGCCGCCGTCGCGGATGATCGCGATGCCGAAACTGGCGGCCGTCGAACTGACATGCAGTGCCACCATGTCGCCAGGACGGTAGGAAAAACGGTCGCTGTAGCACCAGATTTCGCCGCGCCTGCCATCCATACCGGGCCATTCCCAGTAATGGCTGCGCACCGCCTGGCGTCGCTGCTCCGGCGTCAGTCCGAAATCGGGAAACTCGGTCGGCAGATGGTTCATGGACACCGCTAAGGTCGAAGGCCGCCATTTCGGCCATCCGCCGGCCAAGCGTCAATTGGAAACGATCGGACCAGCCATTGCCGGGCTGCTCCCTTGGCCTTGCCGGCCAAACAGACTATCTCACAAAGGGCGGCCTTGTCCGCCACGGGAGCCGATATGCTGAGAGTGCAAAAGGTCAGGGTCAACGATATCTACGTGCCGACGGCGCGCAAGAAGACGCTGCATCCCGAGACCGTCCGCCATCTGGCCGAGGACATTCTGGAAAACGGCATGAAGATGCCGATCCAGGTGCGCCATGACGGCAAGCGCCATATCCTGGTCGAAGGGTTGCATCGGCTGGAAGCGGCCAAGTGGCTCGGCGAGACCGAGATCGACGCCTATCTGGTGCAAGCCAAGCGCCACTGAAGCCACTTATTTCCGTCGTTCGAATCTCCTGTCCCGCGGATTTTTTCGCGGACCGTGTCGGCTTGCGTCTTGTCGGTTCGTCCTAGACACGGAAGCCAAAACCGACGTGTGAGGAAACATCATGACCACCAAGCTCGACATCGCCCCCAACTCCGATCGCGAGCTGGTTCTCGCCCGCATCATCGATGCGCCGCACGAGAACGTCTATCGCTGCTGGACCGAGCCAAAGCTGTTGACGCAATGGTTCTCGCCGAAGCCGTGGACGACGCCGCACGCCGAAATGGATGTGCGGACCGGTGGCTCCACCCTTGTCGTCATGGCCGATCCCGACGGCAAGGAGTTCCCGAATCCAGGCATCTTCCTCGAAGTCGTACCGGGCAAAAAGCTCGTCTTCACCGATGCCTATACGAAGGCGTGGGAGCCGTCCGAAAAGCCGTTCATGACGGTCGTGCTGACCTTCGAGGACGAGGGCGAGGGCAAGACCCGCTACATTGCCCGCGTCGCGCATTGGTCGGTCGCCGACCGCGAACAGCACGAGAAAATGGGTTTTCACGAGGGCTGGGGCCAGTGCGCCGAACAGCTTGAGGAGGTCGCCAAGCGACTTTGATGCAAACGGGAGAGGGAGACTGATGTCCAGATCGGTATTTTTCGCCATTTTCGCCTCGGCCGCCGCGCTGTTTGCCGCGCCGGGCACCATCAACGCAGAGGAGGCCAAGCCCGCCATGACGACCGCAACCGCAACACTGCCGACGCCGGAAAAATCCGGCCTGCTGCCGATTAACGGCCTGAACTATTATTACGCCGTCTATGGCAAGGGCGAGCCGCTGCTTCTGCTGCATGGCGGCCTCGGCACGACCGACATGTTCGCGCCGATCCTGCCAAAACTTGCCGAAAACCGCACCGTCATCGGCGTTGACCTGCAGGGCCATGGCCGCACCGCACTCGGCGACCGGCCGCTCAGCCTGGAGGCGATGGGCGACGACATGGCGGCGATCGTCAAGGCACTCGGCTACGACAAGGTCGACGTGATGGGCTATTCGCTGGGCGGCGGCGTCGCCTTCCGCATGGCCGTCCAGCATCCCCAAACGGTGCGCCGCCTGGTGCTGGTCTCGACCGGCTACGCCGCGGACGGCTTCTATGCCGAGATGCGTGGCCAGCAGGCACAGGTCGGCGCGGCGATGGCCGACATGATGAAGGACACACCGATGTACAAATCCTACGTCGCGGTTGCGCCGCATCCGGAGGATTTTCCGAAACTGCTCGACCAGCTCGGCGCCTATATGCGCAAGGACTACGACTATTCGGCCGACGTGCCGAAGCTGAAAATGCCGGTGATGCTGGTGTTCGGCGACAGCGACATGTACCGGCCCGAGCACGAGATCAAGTTCTATCAGATGCTCGGCGGCGGGTTGAAGGACGCCGGCTGGATGCGCGAGAACCTGTCGCAGAACCGCCTGGCGATCGTGCCGAACCGCACCCACTACGATGTGTTCTTCGCGCCGGAACTGACAGCTGCCGCGCTGCCGTTCCTCAATGGCCAGACCAAGGTCAAGACCTGGGACGAGGTCGTCAACGAAACGAACTGACGCCCAGTCAATTGTCTGCCGGCCGTCTTCCGCGAGATGGCCGGCATGTCGCCCATGGGGCCTTGGCCCGGCGCATCGGCCAATCGTGTATTGGCCGCATCACAGCTATAGATGGCGCCATCAAAGCTTTTCAATTGACGCTGCCACGCCTATCGATAGGTATGCCGCCTATCCTCACAGGGCAGGGACGCGGGTGATGGCAAGATATCAGGGCGGGTGTTTGTGCGGTGCGGTGCGCTACCGCGCCGAGGCGGCACCGATCAATGAGCGCGTCTGCCATTGCCGGTTGTGCCAGAAGGCGCTGGGTGCCGCCTTCAATGCGCGCGTGCTGTTCCGCATCGATGATGTGACGGTCGACGGACCGCTGGCGACGGTGAATTCCTCGCCCGATCTCAAGCGCGGCTTTTGCCCGCGCTGCGGCACGACGATGTTTTCCCGGCGCGATTCCGCCGGCATTATCGGCATCACCACCGGCTCGCTCGATGATCCCTCGTTGTTCAGGCCTGAGATGCATATCTGGACCGCCTCGAAGCAGCCCTGGGTGCAGATCGACGACGGCCTGCCGCAGTTTGAAGGCGCGCCACCTCCGGCTTGAGGTGGAATCTGGACAAAATTTAATCCGAAGCGACACGAGATAGCCGGCAAAGCGTCATTGGCGGGCCATCATTGCTGCCTATCTATTGGCATGCGGGCAGGCAGTCGAGGAGGCGACGGATGAACGACAGCATCAACACCCTGGATGAACTCTTGAGCGATCCGATGATCAAGCTGGTAATGGAGCGCGACCGCGTGCAACCGGCACAACTTCGCACGTTGCTCGAAGAAAAGGTCCGCCGGGTAGACGATGATGCGCCGGTCAACGATCGCTTTGTACCGCCGGCCCACCTCATGGCCACGACCTGTCACAAGCTGTGGTTGTGCAGCTAGGGTCTTGAAGCGGTCAGCCGGAATTTGCCGGCAAATAGCTGTAATGGCTGCGGAAATAGGCAAGCTTGAAGCCGAGGCGTGCATAGTTGCGGTAGGCTGGCCCGTCACGTTCGGCTCGCGGCGCCTCGATATCGGCCACGAACAGTTTTGCACCGGCCGCAAGTCCGTCGCGCACCATCGCTTCGCCGAGCATTGCATCGAGGTCGAAGCTCGGCGCCATGATGCCGGGCACCGGCGCGTCGATGCCGCTCCAGGCCATGCCGTCGGCGCCGATGAACATCGAGCGCACCGCCGCCACCGCGTCTTCCCGCCGCAGCATGTAATGATGCCAGCCGCGTCGGCCGGCCAGCGCCAGCAACCACGGTGAGGTCGGCAACCGATATTGGCTGTCGATGAACCCAGCCCATTCCCTTGCCGTTGCCGGCGTCACCCGCTCGACCGAGACATCCTCCGTCGGGAAAAGCGGCTCAGCGGGCAATGGCGTGGCGTCGCGAAAGATGCGTTCCCAGCCGCCCTGACGTTGCAGGCCGCGCGCCTCGAGCCAGCAGCTGAGCGTCGCGGGCTCGGTGTGTGGGTTGGTGTAGAACCAGGGCCGCAGAATGCCGGCGTCGCGATAATGCGCCAGAAGCGCGTCGAGCCGGCTCTCGGTGGCCGCGCTCTCGACGCCGAAATTTTTGACACAGTTGAAATGGATGAACGGGATCGTCGTGCAGGTGGCCCAGACGAGATCGCCATCTTCGGCGATGGCAAGGCCTTGCTTTGCGGCAAAGTCTGCCGGGGCGGCGCGATAGAGATCGAGCCACGCATTGACCTCGGCGCGTTCGATGGCGCGGCTGAGGTTGCGAGGTATCTCGTCGACCCCGATGGCGGGCGAGCATGGCTCCGGCGGGACTACGGGCTGCAATTCTGACAGGGCGGCGGGCTGCATGACGTCCTCCACGTGGTGCCTTACACCGTAAGATTAGTGGAGACTAATCTCATGCCGTGAGTTGTCAAGCCGAGGCAGCGACGTGGCCGAACATTGGAGGGACAGCGCACCTCCGCCCGGCCAACGTCCGCCGCAAAGCCCTAACAATTCGATTCAAACTTTGTTGGTAGTTTCTTGTTAGGAATCCAGCTTGGTTTGTCCGGCGGCGTTGTCCTGCCTTCGGTCTGTTGTGTTTTGCGTACAGGTCCAGATGCGGTTATCAGGCGTCGTCATCTTTTCGATCGCAGCGCTGTGCCTTGCCGGCTGCACGTCAACCTCCGGCGTCGATGCGCTGCAAGTGCCGTCCAGCGAGACCACCAGCTCGGTTGTGCGGCCACCCGCGCCGGTGGCATCCGTGGCGAAAACTGATGCTGCGCCCGCTTTTGCCGACCAGGAGCAGGACGAACAGCCGGTCGCGATGGACGTACCCGATCAGGACGTCGAACCGCCGGCCGAGGTGATCGCGCTGATGTCGCCGCCGAAGCGGCTGACACGCGCGGCACCAGCAATGCTTGCCGAACCGGTCACACGCTATGGTTTTCGCGATGCCAAGCCGATCAATTTCGGCAAGGCATCCTCGCCGAGGCGTCTCGCCGTCCACGGCGTCGACGTTTCGCGCTGGCAGGGCAATGTGAACTGGGGAAAGCTGCGTGCCCAGGGCGCCAACTTCGCCTACATCAAGGCCACCGACGGCGGCGATCATCTCGACCCGATGTTCACCAGGAACTGGCGCAGTGCCGATGCCGCCGGCCTCAAGCGCGGCGCCTATCACTTCTTCTATTGGTGCCGCACCGCCGGCGAGCAGGCCGACTGGTTCATCCGCAACGTGCCGCGGGTCGAGGGTGCGCTGCCGCCGGTGATCGACGTCGAGTGGAACGGCGACTCCAGCTGCAAGCGCCGCCCATCGCGGCAAAAGGTGCTGGAAAAGATGCAGGTGTTCATGGACAAGCTCGAGCGCCACTACGGCCAGCGGCCGATCATCTACACCGCGCCCGACTTCTACCGTGACAATCTCAGGGGCGCCTTCCTCGATTATCCGTTCTGGCTGCGCGCCGTGGCGGCGCACCCGTCAAAGGTCTATCCCGACCGCAAATGGCTGTTCTGGCAATATTCCGGCTCCGGCCTGTCGCACGGCGTAAGAGGCCGCATAGACCTCAACGTCTTCCACGGCGATGAGAGGGCCTGGCGCGACTGGGTGGGCGGCCGGCAGATGGTGGCCGAGGCGGAGTAGCGCGGCAGCTTCTTCCTTCTCCCCTTGTGGGAGAAGGTGGATTGGCGCGCAGCGCCGAGACTGTTGAGGGGTGTTGGACGGAGCGCCGCCGGTGCCAAGCTGGAGCACCCCTCATCCGACCTCGCTTCGCGAGGCCACCTTCTCCCACAAGGGGAGAAGGGGAGGCGCCGCGCCATCCCCTTTGGTTGGTCTCGAACGTCGGCCCTTATCTGAGGATTCCTTGGAGGTCGTCCCCAGGATTGGATAACGTCGCCCCATGCCGCATCAGCCCGTTGCGCCCACCAAACGTCGCTTCGCCCGCTCAATGCGACGCGAGCCGACGGAAGCGGAAGACCGCCTGTGGCACGAACTGCGCGGACGTAGGCTCGATCGCATCAAATTTCGGCGCCAAGTTCCGGTCGGCAAGTTCATCGCCGATTTCATTTGCGCCGAGGCCAGACTGATCATCGAGATCGACGGCAGCCAGCATGCGGATTCGAACTATGACCGGGAGCGGGACGCCGAACTTAAGGCGAGGGGCTTTCGTGTACTGCGTTTCTGGAATGACGACGTGCTGCGGGATCTGAACGCAGTCTGCGACACCATCATCGCTTACGTCCGCGATGACAGTTTGCAGCCTTGGCGGTAATCGCGCGCTCTTCCCTTCTCCCCCTGTGGGAGAAGGTGGATTGGCGCGCAGCGCCGAGACTGTTGAGGGGTGTTGGACGGAGCGCCGCCGGTGCCAAGCTGGAGCACCCCTCATCCGACCTCGCTTCGCGAGGCCACCTTCTCCCACAAGGGGAGAAGGGGAGGCGCCGCGCCATCCCCTTTGGTTGGTCTCGAACGTCGGCCCTTATCTGAGGATTCCTTGGAGGTCGTCCCCAGGATTGGATAACGTCGCCCCATGCCGCATCAGCCCGTTGCTCCGACCAAACGTCGTTTTGCCCGCTCGATGCGGCGCGAGCCAACGGAAGCGGAAGACCGCCTGTGGCATGAACTGCGCGGACGCAGGCTCGATGGCATCAAATTCCGGCGTCAGGTCCCCGTCGGCAAATTCATTGCCGATTTCATTTGCGCCGAGGCCAGACTGATTGTCGAGATCGACGGCAGCCAGCATGCGGATTCTGATTATGACCGGGAGAGAGATGCGGAATTGAAGGCGAGGGGCTTTCGTGTGCTGCGTTTCTGGAATGACGACGTGCTGCGGGATCTGAACGCAGTCTGCGACACCATCATCGCTTACGTCCGCGATGACAGTTTGCAGCCTTGGCGGTAATCGCGCGCTCTTCCCTTCTCCCCCTGTGGGAGAAGGTGGCTCGGCGCGCAGCGCCGAGACTGTTGAGGGGTGTTGGACGGAGCGCCGCCGGTGCCAAGCTGGAGCACCCCTCATCCGACCGAGCTTCGCTCGGCCACCTTCTCCCACAAGGGGGAGAAGGGAGGGCGCGACCTCAGCTCCTCAGCTACACCCGCTCGTAGCCCCGCAAGTATCGCACTTCTCGCAAGTCCCGTTCCGCACCATCGTGAAGTTATGGCATTCCGAGCATTCGTTGCCGGTGTAGCCCTGCATCAGCGATTGCTGGCGCCGGTTGGCGGCGAGCGCTTTGGCTTCGGCTGCTTCTTTCGCGGCCTCGTCGGTGAACAGCTCCGTCGGGTCGGAGGCTTCCGCGTAGACGATGTCCTCGACCAGTTCCCTGGCGCGCTCCTCGTAGTCGCGCTTGTAGGCGATGGCTTCGTCGCTGGCCGGCTTCAGCGTCAGCACGTTGGAGCCGGAGAAGGCGGTCGGGGCGGTACGGGCTGGAGTTCCGGAGCCGGAACCCGCAAAGCCTTTCGGCTCGGCGCCCGACACCAGCTTGACCGGCGAGGCGCCGCGGGTCAGGCCCTTGGAGAAGGGCGTTGCCTTGCCTTCGTTGATGCCGCGCCCGAGCGCAGTCTTGTCGAAGTCCGACTGGTCGACATGGGCCAGGTCGTGGCGGCCGAGATAGGAGACGGCGAGTTCGCGGAAGACATAGTCGAGGATCGACGTGGCGTTCTTGATCGCGTCGTTGCCTTGCACCATGCCAGCCGGCTCGAATTTGGTGAAGGTGAAGGCCTCGACGAATTCCTCGAGCGGCACGCCATATTGCAGGCCGAGCGAGATGGCGATGGCGAAGTTGTTCATCATCGCCCGGAAGGCCGCACCTTCCTTGTGCATGTCGATGAAGATCTCGCCGATACGACCGTCATCAAACTCGCCAGTGCGCAGATAGACCTTGTGGCCGCCGACGACCGCCTTCTGGGTATAGCCCTTGCGGCGGTTCGGCAGCTTCTCGCGGTCACGGTAGAGACGCTCGACGACGCGCTCGACGATCTTCTCGGTCACCTGAACGGCGCGCTGTGCGGCCGGCGCCGCGATCAGCTGCTCGATGGCTTCGTCCTCGTCGTCTTCGACGTCGGCGAGCAGCGAGGCATTGAGCGGCTGCGACAGCTTCGAGCCGTCGCGATAGAGCGCGTTAGCCTTCAGCGCCAGCTTCCACGACAGCATGTAGGCGCCTTTGGCGTCTTCCACCGTCGCGTCGTTCGGCATGTTGATGGTCTTGGAAATGGCGCCGGAGATGAAGGGCTGCGCCGCCGCCATCATCATGATGTGGCTGTTGATCGACAGCGAACGCTTGCCGATCTTGCCGCACGGGCTGGCGCAGTCGAACACCGGCAGGTGTTCGGCCTTCAGGAACGGCGCGCCTTCCAGCGTCATCGCCCCGCAGACATGGATGTTGGCGGCCTCGATATCTTTCTTCGAAAAACCAAGCGCCGGCAGCATCTCGAATGAGAAATCGTTGAGCTGCTCGTCGGTGAAGCCGAACGTCTCCTTCACCCAGTCAGAGCCCAGCGTCCACTGGTTGAAGACGAACTTGATATCGAAGGCCGACTTCAATGCCGCATTGAGCGCGGCGATCTTTTCGTCGGTAAAGCCTTTTGCCTTGAGCGAGCCAGGATTGATGCCCGGCGCCTGGTTGAGATTGCCGTGGCCGACCGCATAGGCCTCGATCTCGGCGATCTGGCTCTCGGAATAGCCGAGCGTGCGCAACGCTTCCGGCACGGCGCGGTTGATGATCTTGAAATAGCCGCCACCGGCGAGCTTCTTGAATTTTACCAGCGCGAAGTCGGGCTCGATGCCGGTGGTATCGCAATCCATCACCAGGCCGATCGTGCCGGTCGGGGCGATCACCGTTGCCTGCGCGTTGCGGTAGCCGTGCTCCTCGCCGAGCTCGATGGCGCGGTCCCAGGCGGCCTTGGCGTGGTCGGCAAGCTCTTGCTGCCTGAGATCCGAGGCGACCAGCGGCACCGGGTTGACGGCAAGCTTCTCGTAGCCGTCCCTTTCGCCATAGGCAGCACGGCGGTGGTTGCGCATGACGCGCAGCATGTTCTGCGCATTGCGGTCATAATCGGGGAAGGCGCCGAGCTCGGCGGCCATTTCAGCCGAAGTGGCATAGGCCGTGCCGGTCATGATCGCGGTGAGTGCGGCGCAGATGGCGCGGCCTTCGTCGGAATCATAGGGAATGCCGGAGGTCATCAGCAGGCCGCCAATATTGGCATAGCCGAGGCCGAGCGTGCGGTACTCGTAGGAAAGCTTGGCGATCTCCTTCGACGGGAACTGCGCCATCATCACCGAAATTTCCAGCACCATGGTCCACAGCCGAACCGTGTGCTCGTAGGCGGCGATGTCGATAGTGCCGTCGGCGTTGCGGTAGGGCAAAAGGTTGATCGAGGCCAAATTGCAGGCGGTGTCGTCGAGGAACATGTATTCCGAGCACGGATTGGACGCCCGGATCGCACCGGCCGAGGCGCAGGTGTGCCAGTCATTCATCGTCGTGTTGAAGTGCAGTCCGGGATCGGCCGACGCCCAGGCGGCATAGCCGATCTTTTCCCAGAGATCGCGTGCCTTCAGCGTCTTCAGCACCTTGCCGTCCTTGCGGGCGGTGAGATGCCAGTCGCCGTCCTGCTCGACCGCGCGCAGGAAATCGTCCTTCAGCGACACCGAATTGTTGGAATTCTGGCCGGAAACGGTGAGATAGGCGTCCGAATCCCAGTCGGTGTCGTAGGTCTTGAACGACATCGAGGTGTAGCCCTGCTTAGCAAACTGGATGACGCGGTAGATGTAGTTCTCCGGCACCGCGTCCTTCTTGGCCGCCTTGATCTCGCGCTTCAGCGCGGTGTTGACCGCCGGATCGAAGCAATCGTCGCCATTGCCTTCGCAGTTGATGCAGGCCTTCATGATCGCTTCGAGATGCTTCTTGACGATCTTCGAGCCAGTGACCAGCGAGGCGACCTTCTGCTCCTCATTGACCTTCCAGTCGATGAATTCCTCGATGTCGGGATGATCGGCGTCGACGATGACCATTTTCGCGGCGCGGCGTGTCGTGCCGCCCGACTTGATGGCGCCCGCCGCGCGGTCGCCGATCTTGAGGAAGCTCATCAGCCCCGACGAACGACCGCCGCCCGACAGCTTTTCGCCTTCACCGCGCAGGAACGAGAAGTTGGAGCCGGTGCCGGAGCCGTATTTGAACAGGCGCGCCTCACGCACCCACAGGTCCATGATGCCGCCTTCATTGACGAGGTCGTCCTGCACGCCCTGGATGAAGCAGGCATGCGGCTGCGGATGCTCGTAGGAAGACTTCGACTTGGTCAGCTTGCCGGTGAACGGGTCGACATAGAAATGACCTTGGCTCGGACCGTCGATGCCATAGGCCCAGTGCAGGCCGGTGTTGAACCATTGCGGCGAGTTCGGCGCGACGCGCTGGGTGGCCAGCATATAGGCGAGCTCGTCGCGGAAGGCGCGCGCGTCTTCCTCCGACTTGAAGTAGCCGCCCTTCCAGCCCCAATAGGTCCAGGTGCCGGCAAGCCGGTCGAAGACCTGGCGGGCGTCGGTCTCGGAACCGTAGCGCTCGGCTTCCGGCAGCTTGGCCAGTTCAGCCTCGTCGGCGACCGAGCGCCACAGGAAGGAGGGGACTTGCGTCTCTTCGACCTTCTTCAGCCGTGCCGGGACGCCAGCCTTGCGGAAATATTTCTGCGCCAGGATATCGGCGGCAACCTGGGAGAACTGCGCCGGCACGTCGATGTTGTCCAAGCGGAACACCACCGAGCCATCCGGATTCTTGATCTCCGAAAGCGCCTTGCGGAATTCGATCTCCGCATAAGCTGATTGCCCTGGCTTGGTGAAACGACGCTCGATGCGCATTGGTCCGGTCCCTTTTGTCTACATATAGCGCTTTTCCCAGAGGATTTCTGCCCTCTTGGCGAAACGCGCATGTCCGCCGTCTGCCGGCGTTCGAAACCCGCCGGCTCTCATCATCACAGTCTCCGCCGCCCTGCCGGTCGAACCTCTTGCGAGGCCGCTGTCCAACGCGCTCACGGACCCTGTGGGTCCCTCAAAGCTGAAAACTTTTTGTAACGCCCTCGGTCGAGGGAACTTCACATTATCTAGCGTCGAACCTACCTGCAAACACTAAATATAGTATTAACAGACAATTTATTCAAGTCCGACAATCCTCCCCTCTCGCCCCCCAAGGCTTCAAAATCCCACGCATTCGCCGGCCTCGTAAACAGGCGGGAACGCGGATCAAAACGCACATATTCCGGGAAAAAGACCGGCCTCGAAACTTTTCCGGTCGCACTCTCAACAAGAGCGCATGGCCTATAAAAGGCGACTCGTTTTGCGACGTCAAGGATTCGTTTGCGTAGCTTTTATGACCCCCACATCTTGTGTGTCACACATGTGGATAACGGGGATAGAAGCGGAGCGCAAGGAAGGGTCGGCTTTGGGTGGAGGCGCTTCGGCAACGACGTTCACAGCACCTGAGCGATAGGCTATGCGCGACTGAGACTCAGGAGAACCGATGCGGATCCGCGCAGAAATGGGCGATGATCTGGCTGAGGTCGGGTTCGTTGACCATGCGCACAGCCTCGGCGGCGCTGACCCACTTGCGGGTGCGTGCCCGCTTTTCCTTCCACCGGTCGGCGACCTTGTCGACCTGCAGTGGGAAGACCAGCACCTCGCACGGCACTTCCTCGCCGGAATCCAGCAGCTTGGCATAGAAATAGCGGCCGGCCTCGTGATGCGAGATCGTGCCGCGCAGCCCGGCCTCCTCGCCGGCTTCGCGCGCCGCCGCCTCGCAAAGCGGCTCCTTTGCTTCCGGCCAGCCCTTGGGAAGCACCCAGCGGCCGGTATCGCGGCTGGTGATCAGCATGATTTCGACGCCGTCGCCGCCATCGCGCCAGGGCAGGGCTGCAACCTGAAGGCGGGACGGCACCGCGCCGAAGAGTCGCCGGACCCTTTCGGCCTTATGGTTGTGCGTCGTTGGCCTCGTCAACATCGGAGAAGCTTGCCCCAGCTTCCAGAATCATTTGCCGTCTCACGAATCTTACGGCTAATTATAAGCAATGAAAGTAAAAAATGTTTCACGGATCGGCCAGATTCCGTCAATCTGCGCCGATCTCAGCCTAATGGCGCGACTGCAGCAGCGTCGCGCCACGCCTTTATCGGTGTGCGGA
The DNA here is from genome assembly GCF_040320025.1 of Mesorhizobium sp. M0808. Taxonomy (NCBI): domain Bacteria; kingdom Pseudomonadati; phylum Pseudomonadota; class Alphaproteobacteria; order Hyphomicrobiales; family Phyllobacteriaceae; genus Mesorhizobium; species Mesorhizobium sp. M0808. Next base: position 86,640 of record NZ_JAMYOX010000014.1, on the reverse strand, counting down.
GGTCCCCTGGGCGGACTCGGTGCATCAAGCGGCGTTGCGCGAATCAGCCGGCGTGGTCATCGGCGATCGGCTTCTGGTAGGTGAAGCCCATGTCCCAGGGAAAATAGATCCAGGTGTCCTGGCTGACCTCGGTGACGAAAGTGTCGACCATCGGCCTGCCTTTCGGCTTGGCATAGACGGTGGCGAAATGCGCCTTGGGCATCATCGCGCGCACGATGCCCGCCGTCTTGCCGGTGTCGGTGAGGTCGTCGATGATCAGCACGCCGGCCCCGTCATCGGCGAGCAGCGCCGGCGTGACCTCCTTCAGCACCTGCAACTGCCCCTGGCTGGTATAATCGTGGTAGGAGGCGACGCAGACCGTCTCGATGATGCGGATGCCAAGCTCGCGCGAAATGATGGCGGCCGGAACCAGGCCGCCGCGCGTGATGCAGACGATCGCCTTCCATTGCCCCTTGTTGGCGCCGGCAAGCCGCCAGGCGAGCGCGCGCGCATCGCGGTGGAACTGGTCCCAGGAGACCGGGAAGGCTTTTTCGGGCAGGGACATCTTTCGCGCACTCCGCAAAGCGCGCATCGCGCGCAGACACTATGGAATGCGCGCGGAATTAACTGGAAAGGCTTGGCTTTGGCAAGGGCGCGGCAAAGCTATTGTCCTGCCAGCTATCCCTGTGAACCTACCGCGACAGAAAGGCCGCCACGGGTGCGGTGCGCAGCACCGTTCGCGTCACCCCGCCGAACAGCAGCTGGCGCAGCCACGAATGGCTGTAGGCGCCGAGCACGAGCAGGTCCGCACCCGACTCGGCGACCCTGGTCTGGATGATGTCGTCGACCGAGGCGCCGCCGGACCTCAGCACCGAGACGCTGACGGTCGCGCCGTGCCTGGACAGCGAGGCGGCGATCTCTGCGCCGGCTGTTTCCGGCGCCTCGTCGAGCGTATCGGGCGGGTCGATGACGACGATGTCCGTCTTCTCGGCCTCGATGATGAAGGGCAGGGCATCGAAGGCCGCGCGCGCGGCTTCCTTGCTGCCGTTCCAGGCGAGCAGCACATGCTTGAAGCTGGTCACCAGCGGACCCGAATGCGGCACCACCAGCACCGGCCGGCCGGCGTCGTAGACCAGCGTGTCGACGTCGGCGCTCGGGTCGCTGCCCGATTCGCGCTGGGCGGCGATGATCAGGTCCGCGGTGCGAACGGTCGAGATGCCGGTCAGCGCACTGTCGCCGGAAAAACTCTCGAGACTGCGCCACTCGAACGACAGGCCGGAATTCTCGATGCGCTTGTGAAAGGCCGCCTGCAATTTCTCGGCGCGCTCCCGGTTCATGTCGGCGGAAACCTGCAGGAACTCGGTGTCCGGAAAGCCGGTGGCAGAGGTGTAGGGCACGGGCAGCGCCTCGGCATGGATGCCGATCAGATGGCTCTGGAACCGGCCGGCCAGCGGGATCGCGCAGTCGAGGACGCGCTCGGCATCCTGTTCGTTCTGTAGTATGGCGACGATGGTCTTGAAGCGCATGGCAGTCCCTCACTTCTTACGGCGATCCCATCCGTGACAAACGTCACTGCGCGATGCTGGTTCCGTCAGGCCGGCCGATCAGCCCACTCGGCTTTCCTTGATCAAGCCCGCCACCATAGCCTCTACGTCGGCGCGTGCGGAGTCCAGCGCCTGCTGGCTGCGGGCGCGCACCACCAGTTCCGTCCAGAACTTGCCGTCGCCATATTTCGGGTAGGAGCCGATGATCGTGTCCGGATGCGCCTTCTGGATGTCGCCCAGCGGCCCGCCGATCAGGCCTTCGCCGAACGGGCATTCCACGGTTGCCGACAGCATTTTGGTGCCGGCCCGCAATGTCGGCACGACATTGTCGAGCATCGCCTGGAAAATCGCCGGCACGCCGGCCATGACATGGACGTTGCCAATGCGAAAGCCCGGCGCAACCGATACTGGATTATCGATGTGGTCTGCCCCGCGCGGCATCCGCGCCATGCGCTTGCGCGCTTCGGTGTATTCGATGCCGCGGGCGGCGTAGCTTGCCTCCAGCAGGGCGTAGGCCTTGGCGTCGTATTCGCATGGCACGCCAAAGGCCTTGGCAACCGAATCGGCGGTGATGTCGTCATGCGTCGGGCCGATGCCGCCGGTGGTGAAGACATAAGTATAGCGGGTGCGCAGCGCATTCACCGCAGCGACGATCTCGTCTTCCTCGTCCGCAACGATGCGCACTTCCTTCAGGTCGATGCCGATCGCCGTCATGATGTCGGCGAGGTGGCCGATGTTCTTGTCCTTGGTGCGGCCGGACAGAATCTCGTCGCCGATGACGAGCATGGCGGCGGTGACGATTTCGGTCATGACTGGCTCCGGCAAACGGGTCGCCTGAGATAGCGCGGCAAACGGCCGGCGGCAATGCCGCCAAACGACGGATCTACCTGTGCGACCTCCCTTGCAGTGCACCCGTCGGCGGGTGATGCTGCGTGCCGGTTTGGAGCCCTGAGCAAGACATGCCGGCATCGATTCTGCTATGGCTACCCGGTGCGCTGTTTCTGCTGGCGCTCGTCGTGGCAGCCTATCCGATGCTGGCGACGCTGCGGATCGCGGCGAAGGCCGAAAGGCTGGTGCCGGCCAGTGGCAAATTCATCGAGATCGACGGCAACCGCATCCATTATGTCGAGACGGGCGAGGGGCGGCCGATCGTCTTCCTGCACGGCCTCGGCGCGCAGCTTCATCAATTCGGCCATACGCTGTTCGGACGGTTCGGCCCGAACTATCGGCTGGTCGCGCTCGACCGTCCGGGCTCCGGCTATTCGGTGCGGGCCAGGGGCGCCAGCGGACGGCTGCCCGAGCAGGCCGAGATCGTGCGGCATTTTATCGACGCGCTTGGGCTGGAAAAGCCTCTGGTCGTCGGTCATTCGCTGGGTGGCGCCATCGCGCTGACGCTGGCTATCGAGCATCCAGAGGCGATTTCCGGCATCGCATTGCTGGCACCGCTGACCCATCTGGAGCCGCACGCGCGCGCGAAGTTCGGCCCGCTGTACATTAAGTCGCCGCTGCGGCGCCGGATCATGGCTCATACGGTGGCGATCCCGGCGGCTCTCAAATATGCCGAAGCGACGCTTGCCTTCATTTTCGCGCCGCAGACGGCGCCGGCCGACTATATGGTCGAGGGCGGCGGCTGGTGCGGGCTGAGGCCAAGCCATTTCTATGCAACGTCGACCGATGTCGTGGCCATCGAGCACGACCTTGGCCGCATCGAGCAACGCTATCGCGAGATCACCATGCCGGCCGGCATTCTGTTTGGTGCTTCCGACCGCGTGCTGGGCGTGGATATCCACGGCTGGCCGGTGATGGAAAAGATCAGCGGGCTGCATTTCGAGCCTGTCGAGGGGCTTGGCCACATGCCGCAATTCGTCGAGCCGGAACAGGTCGTCGCTTTCATCGAACGCATTGCCGACCGCGCATTTGCGCCGAAGTCCGACACCGGCAGCTGACACCCTTCCGGAACGCGGTCTCGGCCGGCAGGGTGCCCGCCCCGGGCATTCCCGGCCGCCGGGAATACCTCCGAACCTAATCAGGATATCGGCTATTCCTTCACGGCTCCGGTCATCGAGGAAACATAGTGCTCGACAAAGAACGAATAGAGCACCACCACCGGCAGCGAGCCGATCAGCGCTCCCGCCATCAGCGCCCCCCATTCGTAGACGTCCGAGCGCACCAGCTCAGTGAGCACGCCGACCGGCACAGTCTTGTTTTCGGACGACTGGATGAAGGTCAAGGCGTAGATGAACTCGTTCCATGACAGCGTGAATGCGAAGATGCCGGCGGAAATCAGGCCCGGCACCGATAGCGGCAGCACGATCTTGGTGAGGATCTGCCAACGGCTCGCCCCGTCGATCAGCGCGCATTCTTCCAGCTCGAACGGGATCGAGCGGAAATAACCCATCAGCAGCCATGTGCAGAACGGGATCAGGAAGGTCGGATAGGTGAGGATGAGCGCGAACGGCGTGTCGTAAAGTCCAAGGTTGAACACCATCACAGACAGCGGAATGAACAGGATCGAGGGCGGCACGAGATAGGCGAGGAACACCGCGAGGCCGACCTGCCGCGCCCCGGAGAACCTCAAGCGTTCGATCGCATAGGCAGCGAACACCGCAGCCAGCAGCGACAGGAACGTGGCGGCGGTCGAGATGATGATCGTGTTGAGCAGCCAGCCCGGATAAGACGTCTCGAAGAGCAGGTAGCGGATATGCTCGAGCGTCGGATGCACCACCCAGAACGGATTGAAATTGGCGTAGTCGGTCATCTCGAGGTTGGGCTTAACCGCCGTGATCGTCATCCAGTAGAACGGAAACAACAGCACGATGACGAAGATCAGCAACGGCAGGTAGACCGTCACCACGCGGCGCGGCAAACTCTGCAGGTAGCCCATGCCGCCTTCGTCGAGTTCCGGGCGTTTGCTCGTTTCGATCGCGGTCATGTCAATCTCCGCCGCCCTGCTGCCATTTGCGACGCTGCAGGCCAAAATAGCTGAACAGGATCGACGCCAGCAGGAACGGGATCATGGCAACTGCGATCGCGGCGCCTTCGCCAAGCTGGCCTCCGGAAATGCCGCGCTGGAACGACAGCGTCGCCATCAGATGCGTGGCGTTCACGGGCCCGCCGCGCGTCAGCACATAGATCAGCTGGAAATCGGTGAAGGTGAACAGCACCGAAAACGTCATGGTGATGGCGATGATCGGCGTCAGCAGCGGCAGCGTCACATAGCGGAACAATTGCCAGCGGCTGGCGCCGTCGAGCGTGGCGGCCTCGTAGAGCGACTGCGGAATCGTCTGCAGGCCGGCAAGCAGCGTGATCGCCACAAAAGGAATGCCGCGCCAGACATTGGCTGCGATGACCGAAGCCCGCGCATTCTCGGGATCGCCGAGGAAGTTGATGCGATGGTCGATCAGGCCCATTTCCATAAGCGCCCAGGACAGGATCGAGAATTGCGAATCGTAGATCCACCAGAAGGCGATCGCCGACAGCACCGTCGGCACCACCCAGGGCAGCAGGACGATCGCGCGGAAGAACGACTTGAACGGCAGGTTCTGGTTGAGGATAAGCGCCAGCCACAGGCCGAGCGCAAACTTCAGGATCGAGGCGCTGATCGTGTAGAGCAAGGTGTTGAAGACGGAGAGCCAGAAGACGGCGTCATCCCACAGATATTCGTAGTTCTCGATACCGATGAAGATGCCGGGGCGGCCGATGCGGGCATCGGTGAAGCCGAGCCAGACGCCGAGCCCGAGCGGATAGGTCAGGAAGACCAGTAGCAGCGCCGCCGCCGGCAGCATGAAGCCGAAGCCAAGCGCGTTATGACTTTCAGACACGAACGCTAGAATGCGCGACAGCGTCGACCGGCGTGGCTGAACGGCAGCGGAGGTCACGGCCATGGGTCTGCTCCTCTAAGGTCTCATTGATCGGCGGGCGGCCGCGACGCAGTCCAAAGCCAGCCGGGCAGCATGGCTGCCCGGCTGAACCCGGCTCAAACGCGATAGTAGCGGTTTGCGCGCTTCTCGGCTTCTTCCATCGCTTCTTGCGGCGTCGCCTGGCCGGTCACCGCCTTGGCGAACATGTCGACCAGCACATAGTCGGCCATGGTCGCTGCCGAGGCATAGCCAAGCGGGCCGGCATAGCCGTTGGGCCGCAGCGTCGCCGAGGCCTTGGCGTAGGCGGCATTGTTCGGATCGGCCGTCCACACCGGGTTGTTGTCAAAGGCTTTGAGCGTCTGGCAGCAATAGCCTGCCGACGACGTGATCCACTGCGACATCTGCGGATCCTCGAACATGAACTGCAGGTAGGCCTTGGCGGCGTTGGGGTAGGGCGTGTAGTCGAAGATCACGGCCGTGGTCACCTGGAACAGCTCGACGGATTTCCCGACCGGGCCGATCGGCAGGTTGGTGGTGCGGATGTCCTTGGCTATCTCAGTGAGCTTCGGATCCTTGTCCTTGTTGATCTTGGCGGTGTTGTAGGCCGAAATGCCGTTGGCGATGACGCTCAATTCGCCGGCCAGGAAGGCGCGGTTGTTGTTGACGTCGAGCCAGCTTTCGGTACCGGGAATGAAGGTCTTGTAGAGCTCCTGCGCGTATTCGATCGCCTTCAGCGTCTCGGGGCTGTTGATCGTCACCTTGCTGCTCTCGTCGACCATCTGGCCGCCATGGCTCCACAGCAGCCAGTGGGCGTAGTTGTTGCCGTCGCCGACGCCGTGGCCATGCGTGAAGCCGGCCGGGTGCCCCTTTGCCTGCAATGCCTTGCAAAGCTCGAGCAAGCCTGCCGTGTCCTTCGGAAATTCGGAGAAGCCGGCCTCCTTCACCCAGCTTTCGCGATAGACGATGGCATTGCCGATGGTCGCCAGCGGCAGGCCGAGGAATTTGCCTTGCCGTGTCGCATATTGGTGCGGTCCATCGTGCCAGCCGCCATATTTCGAGCCGAGATATTCGCCCAGTTCCGTCACGTCGTGCAGCTTGTCGGGATATTGGTGCGGGTCGTCGAACCAGACGAACATCAGGTCCGGGCCGGAGCCGACATTGGCGGCGACCGCCGCCTTGGGGCGGATGTCCTCCCAGCTTTCCTTGTCGACGCGGACCTCGACACCGGTCGCTTCGGTAAAGCGCTTGGTGTTGGCCAGCCATTGATCCTCGTCGCCCTGCACGAAGGGCGACCAGCGCAGCAGCCTGAGCTTGGCGCCGTCCTCGGGCTTGTATTTCAACCCCTCCTGGGCAAAGGCGGGAGAGCCGATGAACCGGCTTCCCAAGGCTCCCGCCGCCGCACCGGCGGTGGTGCGGATCACGTCGCGTCTGGTGAATTTCATGCTCGCTTCCTCCTGCTTATTGTCCTTGCCGTCCTACTGCCCGATGGGTGTTTCGAACCGCTGTCCGGTTTTGCCGTGAAAGAGATGGATGAGGCCAGGCTCGGCCGTAAGCCGGATGGTTTCGCCTGGCGTGAAGGAATGGCGTTCCCGGAAGTTTGCGACGATCTCCTCGCCGCCGGCGGTGCGGCCGATGAGCTGCACTTCGGACCCTGTCGGCTCGACCACCACGACGGTGACCGGGATGCCCTGATGGTCGGACAGCCGTAAATGCTCGGGCCGTATCCCCAGCACGACCGGCTCACCATTGCCGATGGAAAGTGCCGAGGCCAACGGGACCGAAATCCCTCCGGCGCCGCGAAATGACGGCGAGCCGTCGCTTACGATCTCGCCCCTGAGCATGTTCATGGCGGGCGAGCCGATGAAGCTGGCGACAAAGAGATTGTTCGGCCGGTCGTACAGCTCGAGCGGCGGCCCGATCTGCTCGACGATGCCGTCATGCATGACGACGATCTTGTCGGCCATGGTCATCGCCTCGATCTGGTCGTGGGTGACGTAGACCGTCGTCGTCTTCAGGCGCTGGTGCAGTTCCTTGATCTCGGCGCGCATCTGCACCCGGAGCTTGGCATCGAGATTGCTGAGCGGCTCGTCGAACAGGAAGACCTGCGGGTCGCGTACGATCGCCCGGCCCATGGCGACGCGCTGGCGCTGGCCGCCGGAAAGCTGGCGCGGATAGCGGTCGAGCAGCGGCACCAGTCCCAGGATTTCGGCCGCGCGCCGCACGCCGGCATCGCTCTCCGTCTTGGGAACGCCCTTGAGCATCAGCGAGAACGCCATGTTCTCGGCGACCGTCATATGCGGGTAGAGCGCATAGTTCTGGAAGACCATGGCGACGTCGCGCTCCTTTGGCGCAACGTTGTTGACGACACGTTTGCCGATCGCGATCTGGCCGCGCGAGATCTTTTCCAGGCCGGCGATCATCCTGAGAAGGGTCGACTTTCCGCAACCCGAAGGACCGACCAGCGTGACGAACTCGCCGTCGTCTATATCGACGCTGACCCCGTGCAGGACCTCGACGGTCCCAAATGATTTGTAGACATCGCCGATCGCGACAGACGCCATCGATCTCCTCCCGATTGATTCCCGCAACGACTTCGAAGGAAACCGCTTTCCTGCCTGGACCGCGACAGCGCCCAGGCTCCTCTCCGGTCACGCGCGATGTGAGACGGTAGCGCTACCAAACCGACCTGTAAAGCAGCCCGGCATCACCTGGATATCGACACACCCTAATCCGAAACCTCCGTCTGCGGCCGGTCGCGGCCATCTGCGAGCTCGTCGTGCCATTTGCCGTCGGCGTCCTCGTACTGGATGCCGTCGGTATTGCCGGCGACCTGCTGTTCGGCCGAAGCGATCTCGGCGGCGCGCAACGCGTCCTGATGGGTTGGGAACGTTTCGGAGAATGTCGAGCCGACCTTGTAGGCCCAGCCTCCGTCATGCTCGACGATCTTGTAGGTCAGTTTCGCCATGAAACCCTCCGGTTGAAAGCCCGTTGCCTCAATGCAGCCTGTCGTCGGCCAGTCTGTCGTCTGGCAGCCTGTCGTCTGTGACCAGCACGTCCGATTCCCTGGCGGCTTCGATCAGTGCCCGGCGCGCATCCGCCGTCGAACGATAACCTTCCAGCACTTTTAGGCAAGTGTCGAGGGCATCACGATGACGCGGCCCGCGATTGAGTGGCCAGACCGTCATCAGGCACTCCGCCGCCTCCTGGGCGCTGCGGATCTGCCGATATTTGCCGACATGGCCGAGTTCGACCACGACCGGCTTTTCAAATGGCTTGCTGTCCATCATCGCCGCCAACGCGGAGCGGCCGATTTGGTTGCAACTGCTATTTTAGCTCAGGCGAAAATAGCTCAATAGCCGCAGTCGTTGCGCAGCCAGCGTGCATTCGCCCAGCCGGTGCGGCCGCCGAAATCGACCTTGTACCAGCTTCCGCGGCGGTCGAAGATCTCGGTTTGGTCGCCGTTGAATAATTGCCCGATCATGCGCGACGACGAGTTCGGTCGGGCTCGAACGGCGAGAAAGCCGCTTCCCGTTGCCAGATTGTAGTGCCTGGAAAGTCCGTGCACCGTACCTTCGCAATATTGCGCCTCGGCCGGCGTCGGTGCGGCGAACGACAGCCCGGCCAACACCGCGGCGGCAGCCGCAGCATAAATCCCTCTGAAAGACATGGTTTCGCTCCCCCAGCTCAGCCGCGCCACCCGCAGCCTTTGCGCATCATACAACGGCAGAGGATCAAAGCGAAGCTGTGGCGCGCCTTGGTAGTGTCTCAGTTTGAAAATTCTCACATGAAAAAGGCCGCTTCTGGAAGGCGGCCTACCGGCGACGGGAGTCGAACCGCAGTCTCTCTAAAGACATGGTTTGCCATGGCCTTACCATTCGGGCGAACGCCGGCTTGCTCTATCTATCAGGCCCCACTCTTGTTGTTACTCCCCTGCACCTTCCAGAGTGACAAACACTAGCGGCACTTTCTCCGCGCTTGCTGTGGCCGGCTGCGGGACATGCGTTATCTCGGTCACCGCATACATGGCCAGACTATCGCCTGATGGCATGTGTACCCGGTCACCTACTACAGGCATTGATGCGAACGTCCACATCGTTGCTTCGTTTTCAATTCTGACAAGGCATCGGACCACCGCTCAATCACTCCATGCTTTCCGGTAAGCATATAGGAGTTCGGCGCGTGGCGCGACAATCGGCCGATGCCTAATAGCAGCCCGTCAAATTTCAAACTGAGACACTACCCGCGCCTTCCGGTGAGACGAGAACCCGCCCCTTCAGCTCGCCGCTTTCATCCAATGCTGCATCGTCGTCACCGAGCGGGCAAGCTGCGGCGCCGGGTGGATTTTTTCGCCGAAGGTGGCCGCGGCGCGCCAGCCCCAGCGCGGATCGGCGAGGAAGGCGCGCGCCAGCGCCACCATGTCGGCGCGCCCGTCGGCGACGATCGCCTCGGCCTGTTTCGGATCGTCGATCAGGCCGACGGCCCGCGTCGGGATGCCGACGGCCTTGCGCACCGCTTCGGCCAGATGAACCTGGTAGCCGGGCCCGGAGGGCAGCTTCTGCAACGGTGAATTGCCGCCGCTCGAGCAGCAGAGATAGGCGACGCCGGCTTCCTTCAGCGCTTTTGCCACTTCGATCGCATCCTCGACCTCGAAGCCGCCATCGACCCATTCCTTGATCGACAGACGCGCGCCCAGCATCAGCCTGGGCACCGCCTTCTTCACCGCCTTGGCGATCTCGACGGCGAAACGCATGCGGTTTTCCAGCGAGCCGCCCCACCGGTCGGTGCGCCGGTTGGAGAGCGGCGACAGGAACTGGAAGATCAGATAGCCATGCGCGGCATGCAGCTCGATGAAGTCGAAGCCGGCGCGCTCGGCCCGCCGTGCCGCTTCTGCGAAGCGTTCGATGATTTGCAGGATCTCGTCGTCCTCCAGCGCCCGCGGCACCTGCCAGCCGGTGTCGTAGGCGATGGCCGACGCCGACACGATCGGCCACGGATCTTGATCGGCATGCAGCGGGCCGCCGCCCTCCCAAGGTTTGCGGTTCGAGGCCTTGCGGCCGGCATGGGCAAGCTGCGTGCCGAATTTCGTGCCCGGTGCGGCGACACGCTTGGCTGCATCCAGCGTGCGTCGCGCGGCCGCCTCGTTGTCCTCGGAATAGAGGCCGAGACAGCCATGCGAGATGCGGCCGCGCCGTTCGACATCGGTCATCTCGACGGTGACCATGCCGGCGCCGGACATCGCCAGGTTCATCCAGTGATAGAGGTGCCAATCGCTGGCCGAGCCGTCCTCGGCCGAATACTGGCACATCGGCGCGACCGCGATGCGATTGGGGAAGATCAGGCCGTCGAGGGTGATCGGCTGGAAAAGCGATGAGGTCATAAAAAACTCCGGAAAGGGTTGCCGCTATTTATGCAGCCGATTGTGCCAGCGCCAGACACGAGACGGTGAACCGGTGCACTGGACCAATTGGTGGCCCGATTGCACGAACCGCCGTTCGCGGCTACGCCTTGCCGCGGCAGCAGGGAGTCCACCATGGAAGATCGCATTCGCATCCGCTCCGAGGAAGTCCTTTCCGACGAATGGGCGGTTTTGAAAAAAACCGTCTTCGACTACCGCCGGCGCGACGGCAAATGGGAAACGCACACCCGCCAGACCTACGATCGCGGTGACGGCGCGGTGATCCTGCCTTTCGATCCCGACCGCTCGACGGTGCTTCTGGTGCGGCAGTTCCGCTACCCGGCCTACGTCACCGGCCACAAGGAGCCGCTGATCGAGGCCTGTGCCGGCCTGCTCGACGAAGACGATCCCGAAACCTGCATTCGCAAGGAGGCCGAGGAGGAGCTCGGCTACCGTCTGAAGGACGTGCAGCGACTGTTTTCGCCCTATATGAGCCCCGGCAGCGTCACTGAGCGGCTCTGGTTCTTCGTCGCCCGCTATTCGCCCGCCGACCGCATTTCCGACGGCGGCGGCGCGCATGACGAAGGCGAAGACATCGAAGTTTTGGAAATGCCGCTCGACGAGGCACTGGCCGGCATCCACGATGGTCGGATCATCGACGCCAAGACGATTATCCTGATCCAGCATTTGAAGCTGAACCCGATCGGTGGGTGAAGGTGGTGGACGGGGGCTGCGACGTCACCGCGTCAGTTGTCTGAGCCGCCCGCCGGGCGGGTAGGCTCTGGCGGTCGATGCTGGTTACTTCCGGAATGGTCGTAGGCTGAACCGGTAGTGCTGGTTCTGGTGCGGACGACGGGAATCGAATCGATTATAGCCGAATCCTGACTCGGATGATGCCGCCTCCCGATATATATTTGTAAGGCCACGGCCTGCCGGTCGTGCTTGGGGGACGAACGATGAAAGCGCACCAATTCTTCACACCATTTTCGTTTAAAACCGCCGTGGCGAGAGAGGCGGCTCAACGCATCCTGGAGTTCTTCGAATATTTAATCCTGCTGTCCGCCTTCTATGCGGCCTATCTCAAGACCCAGAGCACCATACTGTGGGCTTGCTCGTTCGTGATCATGGTCACTATCCTCTTCTATGTCATATCCCATTTCCCACAATCTATCTTGTATCCGTCAAACCTGAGGCGGGAATGGATTTTGAACATCGCCTTGTCTCTCGGCATGATCCTGTTGGCCTTCTTTGTCATGATATTCTCGGTGAAGGTTATCGCCGGCCTGATCCTCACAGCGATTTTGTAACGGCGGCTCTTTCTAGGCGGGACAATGAGCGAGCCTCCAAAGCGTCCAATCGATCAAAAGCGAGAATCCGCTTTCTCGATGAAAATCGGCCACCATGGCGACGGAACAGCAATCCTTGATATGGTTGCGACTACGGATTCGCTCTTTATGGTGAAGCAGGATTCCGTGCATGCGGTCAGACTTGCGGATCAAATTGATCCTGAACGCACGAACATTAACCTCCCCAACACTCAGCAATTGTTCGCTGACGCCGGTTCTGACTCTGATATCGTTGCCCGGACGTTACTATCGGCTGGCCAACTCTTTACGAAAACCCATTTTCCGGACGCCAAGATAAGAGACCGTGTGGTTTTAATATCAGCCGAAATCATGTCTCAGCTATTGGCAGCACAGAAGGTTCTTGCTCAGCTAGAGACAGATGAGGAAAGGCGGATCGCCGAGGTGAGGGCATCCAAAGACCCGACCAGATTGCCGGCCGCTACGGAAGTCGAGGCTCGAGCGAATACGTTCATTCAGAAGGCGGAGCACGCACTCCAGGCAATATATCGCCTAGCGGAGATTTTTTATGGCTCGCAAATGAAAGTCGAAGGAAAATTTCCTGACAACCTCACGCTGGCCCTAGCAAAAGCTTTTGGGGAGAATGACCCAGCAACAGTGTATGCCAAGGCAGTGGCACTCTTTGCCCATCATGTCCGCAACACGCGACATTGCGTGGAGCATCGTAAAGAAAATCAGCAGGTCGTGGCCAAGGATTTTCAACTCAGACTGGACGGAACAATTTCCCCGCCGTCAATTACAGTCGTGCATCCCAAGACCCCTATTGAGGAAACCAATCTTACCGCATTCATGTCTGCGTGGGTCGAGGGCCTAACAGCGATTACGGAAACGCTGCTCTTATATCTCGCGGAGAAGAATCACACCCCTTTCGGCAACTTCCCCATCGGGGTTGGTTACGTTCCAGAAGAGCAAAGGGCAATGCCGAAGGTTCGAGTTGGTTACCTGATAAATATTGGTGGCCAATGGAACCGAATAGGTTAGCCGGCGACGCCCATGATGGGGGGACGAAAAATAGATGGTCAGACCAGGCCATGGCGCGACTCCATCTTAGAGAATAGCGAGCGGATACCCTGTCCGATTTTTGCCGGGGCGTCCGGCAAAAAGGAAAAAGGAGAATCGGTGAGCAAATCCAAATCTGGTGCGGACGACGGGAATCGAACCCGTACGATCAGAGATCGAGGGATTTTAAGTCCCTTGCGTCTACCAATTCCGCCACGTCCGCAGGCCAGTCCTTTTCAGATGCCGGGCAGGGGCCGTCAAGCCGTCTTCTGCCGTCGACAAATCTGGCACTGGAAGCTAGCGAGGCCGATCACCTCCAGTGATACAAACAAAATCGTTTCACCTGGAAATGTTTTTAGCGGCAGCTTCCGCGGCTACCGCGAATGCGCGTCCCCCGTTCGCAGGATGCGTTCGGGCGCTCTGCCCTGGTAGGCTCGAAGTGGCAAGTGGATCGGCGCGCCGATACTCGACGCCGTCCTCTACAAACACTGGGAGATTGTCATGCTCAAGCTTGCCTCTGCCCTGGCACTGCTGCTTGTTGGGACGGCGCCTCTGTTTGCCGATGAGATGCCGATGAACGCCAAAGACATCAAATGGGGTCCTGCTCCAGCTGTCATTCCCGCTGGCGCGGAAATGGCTGTTGTCGCTGGAGATCCCTCAAAGGACGGCGCCTATGTGCTGCGGTTGAAGACACCCGCCGGCTACAAAATTGCCGCACATAATCATCCCACCACGGAATACGTAACGGTGCTTTCCGGCAACTTCCATATTGGAATGGGCGATAAGCTCGACGAGGCGAAAGGTGTCGAACTGACTGCTGGCGGCTTCGGCGTCGCGCCGGCCGGAATGAATCACTTCGCCTGGACGACAAGCGATACGATCATCCAGGTTCATGGCGAGGGGCCATTCAAGATCACCTACGTCAACCCGGCGGACGATCCAAGCAAAAAGTGACAGTTCGGGATCGAATTGAGTGAACCGGCCGAAGGCTCGAACGATGGAGTGCGTCAAACTCCGCGACCGTCGATTCAGAAGGATCCTCTAACGAGACGAAAGCTGATTGGCCGCAACGGAATCGTATTCCGTTTGGGCCATTTTGCCGTGAATGGCGCCATAACAGAATAACCCGCCTCGGGAGGCGGGTCGTTGGAGCCAATTGGCACCATACCCAAATTAGTAGCATAGCTGCCGGCACAAAGCAAGAACAAAGTTGCTGCGGCCGGCACAAAATGCCCTTGACGATTGGCGAAAGCCATGGCGCATCGATCTCCCTCCTTGAGGGGGAGATGGCCGGCAGGCCAGAGGGGGTCGTCGCGCGTCGAGCGCCAGCCTGTTTTGTTTCGCGGTAAAGGTTCGCGTCAGGACGTCCCGACCCCCTCTGTCGCCTTCGGCGACATCTCCCCCTCAAGGGGGGAGATCTGCAACTTCGCCGTCCGCGCTTACTTCCTCGCTGGTCAAAATCCTCGCGGCTTGGCACAGTCGGGCAAAGAGGAGCCTGTTGATGCCGAAGACCGCCAATGCGACGAAACCAAAACCCTGGGCCGAGATGGCGACGCATCTGGTCGATGTCGCTATGGGCCGCAAACCCGCCGATCTCGTCATCCGCAACGGGCGCTGGGTCAACGTCCATTCGGGCGAGATCATCGCCGGCACCGACATCGCCATTGCCGGCGGCCGCTTTGCCTATTGCGGGCCGAATGCCGGCCATGCCATCGGCCAGGGCACCAAGGTGGTCGATGCCGGCGGCCGCTATCTGGTGCCGGGGCTTTGCGACGCGCATATGCATGTCGAGAGCGGCATGGTGACGGTGACGGAATTCTGCCGCGCGGTGATCCCGCATGGCACAACTTCGATGTTCATCGATCCGCATGAGATCGCCAACGTGCTCGGCCTGCCGGGCGTGCGGCTGATGCATGACGAGGCCGTCGCCATGCCGGTCAACGTGCTCGTGCAGATGCCGTCCTGCGTGCCCTCCGCCCCGGGGCTCGAGCATGCCGGCGCCGAGCTGACCGTCGCCGACGTTGCCGAGGCGATGACCTGGGAGAACATCATCGGGCTCGGCGAGGTGATGAATTTTCCGGGCGTCGCCGCCAACGATCCGGTGATGTCGGGCGAGATCGCGGCGACGGTGAGGGCCGGCAAGACGGTCGGCGGGCATTATGCCTCGCGCGATCTCGGCCTGCCGTTCCACGGCTATGTCGCCGGCGGCCCCGAGGACGATCACGAAGGCACACGCGCCGAGGACGCCATCGCGCGCGTCCGCCAGGGCATGAAGGCGATGCTGCGGCTGGGCTCGGCCTGGTACGACGTGGCCTCGCAGATCAAGGCGGTGACGGAGAGCGGGCTCGACCCGCGCAACTTCATCCTGTGCACCGACGACAGCCATTCCGGTACGCTGGTGCACGAAGGCCATATGGACCGGGTCGTGCGCCACGCCATCAGCCAGGGCTTGAAGCCGGTGACGGCGATCCAGATGGCGACGCTCAACACCGCCCAGCATTTCCGGCTGGAGCGCGAGATCGGCTCGATCGCGCCGGGACGGCTCGCCGATCTGCTGATCATCTCCGACCTGGCCGAAATGACCATCGACGAGGTCTATGGCCGCGGCGTCAGGCTGGCCAAGGGCGGCAAGCTCGAAATCGACATTCCGGCCTACGACTATCCGAAGACGGCGAAGAACACCGTCAAGCTCGGCAGGAAGCTCAAACCCGGCGACTTCGACATCGCCGCACCCATGGGCGCCAACGAGGTGCGGGTGCGGGTCATCGGCGTCATCGAGAACCAGGCGCCGACGCGGGCGCTGGAGGCCGATCTTGCCGTCGAGGACGGGCTGGTCGCCATGGACCGTCGCAACGATGTCTGCCAGATCGCGCTGGTCGAGCGCCATAAGGGCACCGGCGGCGTCACCAACGCCTTCGTCTCCGGCTTCGGCTACATCGGCGACTGCGCCATGGCCTCCAGCGTGGCGCATGATGCCCACCACATCATCGTCGTCGGCACCAACAAGCAGGATATGGCTCTGGCCGTGAACCGGCTGGGCGAGGTCGGCGGCGGCGTCGTGCTGTTCTCCAAGGGCAAGGAGCTGGCGCTGGTCGAAATGCCGATCGCCGGGCTGATGTCGGACGAGCGGGCGGAAATCGTCGCCGCCAAGGCGGACAAACTCAGCGACGCCATGCGCCAGATGGGCTGCTCGCTGAACAACGCCTACATGCAGCACTCGCTGCTGGCGCTGGTCGTCATCCCCGAGCTCAGGATTTCCGACGTCGGCCTGATCGACGTGACGACTTTCCAGAAAGTTGATTTGTTCGTTTGAAGAATCACTGAACCCTGGAGGGACAGCGCCCCCCCTCTGTCCTGCCGGACATCTCCCCCTCAAGGGGGGAGATTGGCAGTTTCGTCGACAGCGCGTTGTTCGTCAGAGTTGGAGATTGGCGAAAGCCGAAAGTGGCGGCCAATCTCCCCACTAGAGGGGGAGATGTCCGGCAGGACAGAGGGGGGCGCGAAGGATCGCTACAGAGCGTTTTTGTTGACAGCTGCCAATCACCGGCGCGTTTGGCAGTAGAGGTCGGCTCACCCGCCCGTGGCGATGGTCAGCACTTTGAACGGCGTGGTGATGACGATTTCGGCGACCGAACCGACGGCCTTGCCGAGGCCCTGGCCGAGATTGTCGAGCTGGGCCGGCGCGGTCTCTTCGGAGGCGAGGCCGGCCGGGGCGCGCAAGCGGTCGCCGAGCAGCTGCACCAGGAACGGGTTGTCGGCGAATTTGGCGTGGTTCAGCCGGTCGCCGCCCTTGGTTTTGGTCAGGTCGACCACCGAGACGCCATAGCTGGCGAGGTCGGCCGCGTCGCCATAGTCGCCGACGCGTGGCTTGTCGCCGGAGATCAGGGTCGACAGTCTGAGCGCCCGGTCGTCGCCCGAAAGCAGCACGGCGAACGGCTTGTCGGGCTTGCCGTAGCGGATCATCTGCTTTTTGAACACGTCGACGTCGATATCGGGCGAAGCCAGGATAACATAGCCGAGCTTGCCGCCGAGGTCGCGGTCGCCGGTGATGGCAAGCTGGCGCAACGCTTCCATCGTCACCCAGGTCCCCATCGAATGGGCAATGATGTCGATGCTCTTGGCGCGGCTCTTGGCGAGCATGCGCAGCGTCGCTTCGAGATCGTCGCGCGCCGCATTGGCGCTTTCCTTGTCGTAGATGTAGCCGGTCGTCTTGCCGCTCGACGCCCACGAAAACAGCACCGGCGTGCCCGGGTATTTCGTGTCGTGCGCGATCTGCGTCAGCCGGTAGATACCGTCGTCGAAGCCGTTGTTGAAGCCGTGCACGAAAACCAGCGCGCGGTCGCCGCGCATCGCGATATCGGCGCCGACCGCCTTGGCGAATTGCGGCGCGCCTTCGTAGAAGGTGACGCCGGTCGCCGTGAAATCCTTCGCCGGATTGCTGTTGGCCGATCCCTTGACCCGCTCGATGGCGCCGAGCTGGTGAATTTTGGGCACCGTCACCTCGACGCTGGCAAAGCTGGTGGTCGGCGAACGGTCGCCATCGAACACCTGCCGGGGCGCTTTCATTGCCTTTTGCCGGGTTGTGGCGACGAAGATCTTGTGCGTCGCGGCAATGTCGGAAGCAGGCACGGTGATTGTCGTCTTGTTGAGCAAGTCGTGCGTGTTCTGGCCGGCGCAGCTTGCCAGCGCGAGCGCGAACGCAACGACGAGAAAGATCTTCGAAGGCACGGTCACGCGGGCTCCCGCAAAGGCGACGTCGAGCCGGAGACGTCTTGGCCTATTCGATAGAGGCAGAGCCCGGCACGGTCCAGTTCAAACTGTTCCGATGGTGCGGCAATGGTCAACAGTCACTGCCGCGCAATGCAGCTATTGTCCGACCGAGGCGATGCGGTCTGTCACTTCGCGGTCGCTGGCAAACCCGTCATCCTCGCGCAGCTTCTGGCCGATCAACTGCACCAATTCCGGATTATCGGCGAATTTGGTGTGGTTGAAGCGGTCGGCTCCCTTGACGCTGGAGAGATCGACGACCGACACGCCATAGCTGGCGAGGTCGGCGGCGTCCTTGTAGTCGCCGACGCGCGGCCGCGCACCGGCGATCAGACCGGAGAGCCGCAGCGCCCGGTCGTCGTCGGAGAGCAGCAGGATGAACGGCTTGTCCGGCTTGCCGTAGCGGCGCATCTGGCTCTTGAACACGTCGACGTCGATGTCGGGCGAGGCCAGCACGACGTCGCCGAGCTTGCCGCCCAGATCGCGGTCGCCGGTGATGGCG
This sequence comes from Mesorhizobium sp. M0808, assembly GCF_040320025.1. Taxonomy (NCBI): domain Bacteria; kingdom Pseudomonadati; phylum Pseudomonadota; class Alphaproteobacteria; order Hyphomicrobiales; family Phyllobacteriaceae; genus Mesorhizobium; species Mesorhizobium sp. M0808. The sequence goes on along the minus strand of NZ_JAMYOX010000014.1, from coordinate 68,230 downwards.
AGCTGGCGCAGCGCCTCCATGGTAACCCAGGTCCCCAGCGAATGGGCGACGATGTCGATGCGCCGTGCGCCGGTCTGCGCCAGCATTCTCAGCGTCACTTCGAGCTGGTCGCGGGCAACGCTGGCGCTTTCCTTGTCGTAGACGTAGTCGGTGGTCTTTGCGCCCGACGCCCAGGAAAACAGCACCGGGGTGCCCGGATAGCCGGAATCATGGGTGATCTGCGTGACGCGGTAGACGGCGTCGTCGAAGCCGGTGTTGTAGCCGTGGACGAAGACCATGACACGGCCGCCGCGCGCCGCGATGTCGGCGCTGAGCGCGCTGGAGAATTTCGGCTGGGTGTCGTAGCCGACGACCTCGGAAGCCATGAAGTATTTGGCCGGATCGTCCGACTTGCCGCGCGAGCGCCGCTCGATCTGGCCTGTCTTGTGGATGCCGGGGACGGTGACGTTGACGCGGGCATAGTTCAGCGTCGCCGAGCGCTCGCCGTCGAAGACCTTGTCGGGATCGTCGGAGCGCTTGCGCGTGGTTGCGATGAAGATCGAGTGGTTGCCGGCGATTTCCGTCACCGGCACCGCCATCATGGCGCTGCCGAGCAGTTCCTCGGTTTGACGCCCGCCGCAGCCGGCGAGCAGCGCGGCAATGAGAATGATGCAAATCGTCTTCAAGGGCACTTAAGCAATTCCACTCCGGCCTGACCAAAGGCCCATCCACCTCCGCCGCACCTCCCGGACAGGCCAAGTGCGGCGGAAGTAAGTCGCAGGCGCCGAAATGCGCTCAGCGCCTCGCGACTGCCATCGCACTGTTGCGCGAAAGCCAGAACGGCGGCAGGAACGCCGGAATGTTGGAAAACGGCAGCACTTCCGGCTTCAGCCTTATGCCGAGCACGTCGGTCATGAAGGCGCGGCGCGCCTCGATGCGGCGCCAGGCTTCGGGATAGCGCGCGGCGATCTCTTCGCGCAGCGCCTCGTCGGCCAGCGCGATGCCGTCCTCGATGTTTGTGGTGAAATAATCGGTGCCGGTCGCCGGGATGATGTCGACCTGCAAGGCTATGCCCGACTTCAATCTGATGTCGGAGCCGGAAAATACCGGCGAATGCATCCATTCGTCGATATGGATGAGATGGCCGGGGTTGAGCGCTACGCCGAAGAACCGATCGCCGATGCGGTCGTGCACCGCTTGCCACAACGCGCCGCCGGGAACGCCGATGCCGACCGTCTCGTACCAGTCGACGACGGCGCAGAAATAGGGCGCGACCAGCTTCTCGACATAGTCCTGGATGCCCCTCGGAAGCTCGGCCGCGTCCTCGACCAGAAAACCGGCGCGCGCATTGAGCGAGCCCTGGATGCCATAGGCCATGGTGATCGGGTCGCCGCGCTTGATGATGTCGAGGCGCGGGCTCGGCAGGCCATAGGCCGCACGCTTGCCGGTCGACAGCATCGGGTGACAGCATTGCGGCAGGCCGTTGATGCCCATCAGCCGCGCCGCCTGCAATTCGGTCATGCCGGGTTCGATGCCTTGCAGGACGTTGCGCAGGCCTTGCGAGGAATAGGTCGCGGCGAATTCGAACGCGGCCAGCTGGTCGGCCTCGTTGATGGCGCGCAGGCCGTCGGTAGGATTCATCAAAAGGTTCGCCGCGTTGACGATCACGCCCCTATCGCCGGCAAGGCTGCGCAACGTGTCGGCGATGAAGGACGGCAGGTCGAGCGTCGTTTCGCCAAAACCCGCATCGCCGGGGCCGAACGGCTTCCAGCCGATGGCGCCGATGCGCTGGCCGGCTTTCAGGCCGCAATCGACGAGGATGTCGGCCAGCGCTTGCGAGCGGTCGCGCGGCTGCGCCGGCAGCGAAAACGTCTGGTAGAGCACGCGCTCGTACGGCCCATCGCAGATCTCGGCATAGCCCCAGCCCTCATTGCCGACCAGCAGTTTCGGCGGCTTGCCGGGAACGATGACCAGCAGCGTCTCCTCGAAGCGCGGATCGTAGCCGCAGAGGTAGGCGACATTGGCCGCATGTTCGCGGTCGCCATAGACGACGAAGGCATCGAACCCGCCGCGCGCGACCAGTGCCGCGATGCGGGCCTCACAGGTGGCGCGCGTAACCAGCGGCATCACCGTCGGCTCGCCGAATTCCGGCAGCGACACGGTTTTCCGGGCAACCGATGCGACAGGCATGAGCAAACGCCCCCAAATGCTTACGTTGATTCCGGAAATGCCCCTTCGGGGCGGCCGGACAATGGCTTCGCGAGGCCGGATATGCAATAGCGGGACCGAACTCGCGTAGCCTGTGGAGTGCTCTTGCCATGACTAGTTTCTCCTCTCGCGTCGCTGCTGCCGCTGCGGCGATCCGCGAGATTTTTCCGGAGACGCCGCTGCAGGAAAACGACTATCTGTCGAAGAAGACCGGCGCGCGGGTGCTGCTGAAGCGCGAGGACCTGACGCCGGTGCGTTCCTACAAGATCCGCGGCGCCTTCAACTTCTTCCGCAAGACGCTCGCCGCCGGCAACGAGGCCGAGCTGTTCGTGTGCGCTTCCGCCGGCAATCATGCACAGGGCTTTGCCTTCGTCTGCCGCCATTTCGGCAAAAAGGGCGTCGTCTTCATGCCGGTGACCACGCCGCAGCAGAAGATCGACAAGACGCGGCTGTTCGGCGGCGTCTTCGTCGAGATCAGGCTGGTCGGCGATTTTTTCGACGACTGCTACCGCGCCGCACTCGAATTCACCGAAACTGCCGGCGCCCACATGGTGCCGCCTTTCGACCACAAGGACATTATCGAAGGGCAGGCGACCGTCGCCTACGAGATATCAGGCCAGATGCCCGGTGCGCGCATGGCTGATATCGTCATGCTGCCGGTCGGCGGCGGCGGCCTGGCCGCCGGCGTCATCCATTATTTCGCCGACCAGCAGCGAGAGACACGCTTCGTCTTTTGCGAGCCGGCCGGCGCCCCGAGCCTGAGCGAGAGCCTCGCCACCGGAAAGCGGGTCAAGCTCGCCAAGGTCGACAATTTCGTCGACGGCGCGGCGGTGGCCGAGATCGGCCGCGAGCCGCTGCGCCACCTCAGGGAGTTTGCCGCCGACACCGTGCGGCTGATCCCGGAAAACCGGCTCTGCGCGACCATGATCGAAATGCTCAATGTCGAAGGCGTCGTGCTCGAGCCGGCCGGCGCGCTGGCGATCGATGCGCTCAAGGATTTTTCCAGGAAGGAAATCAGGGGCAAGACCATCGTTGCCGTGGTGTCGGGCGGCAATTTCGATTTCGAGCGGCTGCCCGATGTGAAGGAACGGGCGCTGCGCTTCGAGGGCTTGAAGAAATACTTCATCATCCGCTTTCCGCAACGGCCCGGCGCGCTGCGCGATTTCCTCGAATTGCTGGGTCCCGACGACGACATCGCCCGCTTCGAATATCTGAAGAAATCGGCGCGCAATTTCGGTTCGGTGCTGATCGGCATCGAAACCAAGGACCGCCGCAATTTCGACCTGCTCAAGGCGAATTTCGACGCCGAGAGCGTCCATTACCAGGACATCACAGACAACGAGACGCTCGCCGGGTTCATCATATGAGCAGCAACGATCTTCCGAACGCTCCGGCGAACGTTTTTATCGCGCTGTTTTCCGGCATCAATATCGGCGGCAACCGCATCGTCAAGATGGCGGAACTCAGGTCATTTTTCGAGCAGCTCGGCTTCTCCGATGTCGCCACCTATGTGCAGAGCGGCAACGCCGTGTTCCGGTCGCCAGATGGCGATGCGGCGACGCTGACCAAGCGGTTGGAAGCGGAATTCGAGAAGAAATGGGGATTCCATTCACGCATCATGGTGCGCGATCTCGGCTGGCTCGAGCGGCTGGCGGCGGACAATCCCTATCCGGAAGTGGCCGGCGAGCCGACCAAGCTGCATGCCTATGCGCTGGAGCGCCGGCCGACCGCCGAGGAGGTCGCCCGGCTGGCGGAAAAATGTACCGGGCCAGAACGCTTCGAGATCAAGGGCGACGTGCTCTACCTGCATGCGCCTGACGGGCTCGGCAAATCGGTGTTTGCCAATCTCATTCCGCGCGTTCTGAAGGTGCCGGGCACGGCGCGCAATTGGCGCACCGTGCTGATGCTGCTGGACATGGCCCAGGCCGGCGGTTGACAGGTCGTCTACGCGGCCGGAGCGCGTTTCCAGTCGAATGCCAGCTCTTCACGGAAGGCGAAGCGCTTGATGTGCTCGGCGACGACCGTTTCCAGGCGCTCGAGCGAGCCGGCTTCATCGGTCGTCACCGCAATGTGCAGCGCAGCCGGGTCGGCATCGAGAACCGTGCGGCCGAGCGTCAGATCGATGGTGCCGTGGTTCGGGTCGAATTCGACGGGAAACTTGTGCGCCCAATGTTTGCACAGCTGCTGCAGATAGCGGCTGGCGTGTTCGGTGGCGACGTCGACATGGCTGGTCGGCATAAATGAATTCTCCTGGGGCACGCCCCTGTTGGCGTGATTGGGCGCCAGCCTGGGAGGCGGGCGCGACAACCGGATAGATAGGTGCCGTCTCGCGGATCGGCAAAGGCTGCCGGACGCATCCGCCCCCAGGCGGGGCCAAAACTCGCGACACATAGGCGCCCGACGCGGACCGCGCGGACGAACGTGCTCGCGATCATTAACTCAGGTCGATTGACCGCCGATCTTCTCCCGCGTCAGCCCCGGTATCGCAGGGTCTCCACAACGATGCTGAACGCGGGCGTCGGCTGGCGTCGGCTCGGGTAATAGAGGTGATATCCCGAATAGGGCGGAGTCCAGTCCGAGAGCATTTGGACGAGTTGGCCGCTGTCGAGGTAGGGCTGAACCTGGCCTTGCGGCAAGTAAGTCACGCCGAAACCATCCAGAGCGGCTTGCAACATCGGATTCCCGCTGTTGAACGTCAGTTGTCCGTCGACGCGCACCCGCAGCTCCCGGCCGTTCTTCTCAAATTCCCATGCATAAAGTCCGCCATAGGTCGGCAGGCGAAGATTGATGCAGTCGTGGCTCGTCAGATCCTGAGGCGTTCGCGGCATTGGGCGTCCGGCGAAGTAGGACGGCGCCGCGACCGCTGCCATGCGCAAATTCGGTCCGATGGGCACGGCGATCATGTCCTTGGCCACCATCCCGCCGAGCCGCACGCCGGCGTCGTATTGCTCCGCGACGATATCGGTCAGGCCGTAGTCGATGACGATCTCCAATTTTACGTCGGGATAGCGCGGAAGCAGCTTGTGAAGCGCGGGCCAGAGCACAGCCCCAACGGCATATTCATCCGTCGTAATACGGATGTTGCCGGCCGGCTTCTCCCGCAATTCGCTGAGCGCCGCGAGTTCGAAGTCGATCTCCGCGAACCGCGGAGCCAAGGTCCGAAGGAGGCGTTCACCCGCCTCTGTCGTCGTCACGCTGCGGGTCGTCCGCGTGAGCAGCCGAACTCCCAGGCGCTCTTCGAGCGCACGCATCCCGTGGCTCAGGGCGGATGGAGAGATGGCGAGCTTGGCGGCGGCCCGAGTGAAACTTCGCTCGCTCGCGACCATGACGAAGGCGGCAAGATCGTTGAGGTTCGCTCGAGCCATTGCTGAATCTCACTCACAAATACATGCACAAACTAGCACCTAATCGCATGATTGGGCGACCCTTATATTGCTTGCGAGCAGAACAGCCTGCCACACAACGGGCACGGCGCGACGCCCACCACGGCCATGATCCATCTTCCCGTCACCGAAGCCCTCGACGGCAAGGCGGTCGAGTGGACGGAGAAAGTGACGGATGAGGAATATCTCGCCGGCCCACCAAGGAGAGTCTCCGATGAGCGAAAAGCCCAAAGCCTTCTGCAGTCCGTTTGGGGACATCGCTTCCGCGCTCGCGGGCTACACCGATGACGTTCTGTTCGGCGATGTCTGGAAGCGGCCCGGCCTGTCGCCGCGCGACCGCAGCCTGATCTCAGTGGCGACGCTGATCGCCCTCTACCGGACAAACGAGCTGCCGTTCCACCTGAAATTTGCGTTCCAGAACGGCGTCACGCGCGACGAACTGGTCGAGACGATCACCCATCTCGCCTTCTACGCCGGCTGGCCCACCGCCAGCACGGCGGTCGGAATCGCGCGCAAGGTCTTCGAAGAAACCGACGCGGGAGAATGAGAATGCTGAACCGCACGCTCGGTGACAGCGGCCTTGTGGTCTCGGCCATCGGGCTGGGCTGCATGGGCCTGAATTATCACCGTGGCCCGGCTCCAGACCGTCAGGAGACGATCGCGCTCGTCCGGGCGGCGGTCGAGCGCGGTGTCACCTTCTTCGACACCGCCGAGGTATATGGTCCGTTCACCAATGAGGAACTCGTGGGGGAGGCGCTGGAGCCGTTCCGCAAGGACGTCGTCATCGCCACCAAGTTCGGCCACGACTTCAGTCGCTGCAGATCCAGCGGGCTCGATAGCCGCCCCGAACGCATCCGGCAAGCGGCCGAAGGGTCGCTGAAGCGGCTGCGGGTCGATGCGATCGACCTGTTCTATCAGCACCGGGTCGATCCCGACGTCCCGATCGAGGACGTCGCCGGCGCGATGAAGGACCTGATCGCGCAAGGCAAGGTCAAGCAGTTCGGTCTCAGCGAGGCAGGCGCCTCGACCATCCGCCGCGCCCATGCGGTTCAGCCGGTCGCGGCGATCCAGAGCGAATATTCCCTGTGGTGGCGTGAGCCCGAGGCGGAGGTGTTGCCCGCTTGCGAGGAACTGGGGATCGGCTTCGTCCCTTACAGCCCGCTGGGCAGGGGCTTCCTCACCGGCAAGATCGACGAAACCACCAGCTTCGGCGGTAACGACAACCGCGCCAGCTTGCCGCGCTTTACGCCCGAGGCCCGCAAGGCGAACCGCCCCGTGGTCGACCTGCTGGAAAGAATCGGCGCGCAGAAACGCGCGACGCCCGCACAGATCGCGCTCGCCTGGCTGCTGGCGCAAAAGCCCTGGATCGTCCCAATCCCAGGCACCACCAAGCTCAACCGGCTCGAGGAGAACATCGCCGCGGCAGGGATCGAGCTCTCGCCCGACGATCTACGGCACATCGAGGACGCTGCCGCGCAAATCACCGTGCAAGGCGACCGTTACCCTCAGGCGGAGGCGGAGCTCACGCGGCGTTAGCGGCGCACACGCCGAACCGACACATTTACAGGAGATATTTCCATGAACATTGCATTCGAGGGGAGGGTCGCGCTGGTGACAGGCGCGGCGTCCGGACTGGGCCTCGCCACAGCGAAAGCCTTCGCGGAATCGGGGGCGTCCGTCGCGCTCGCCAACTGGAACGAAGACGCGGTGCGTGCTGCGGTCGATGAACTGACCGCTCAAGGCCATAAGGTCCTCGCCATTCGTTGCGATGTCGCCGATGACGCACAGGTCGAAGCCATGGTCGCGCATACGGTCGCGGCCTTCGGCCGGCTCGATGCCGCCTACAACAATGCGGGCGTGCAGAATGTCCTCGCGGAAACGGCCGACGCCACCCGGGAAGATTACGACCGAGTCATGGGGATCAATCTCCGCGGCGAATGGAGCTGCATGAAATTCGAACTGCAGCAGATGCGCAACCAGGGTAGCGGCGCGATCGTCAATTGCTCTTCACTCGGGGGACTTGTGGGAGGTGCCGAGCGCGGGATCTACCATGCCGCCAAGCACGGAGTGCTTGGGTTCACCAAGAGCGCGGCTCTCGAATATGCAGCACGCGGCATCCGTATCAACGCCATATGCCCAGGGCTCATTTGGACGCCGATGGCCGACCAGATGGTGGCCGGCGGTCAGGGCGATGCGCTCAGGGCGATGGAAAAGAGCATTCCGATGGGACGGGTTGGCCGCCCCGAGGAAATTGCGAATGCAGTCCTGTGGCTCTGCAGCGACGCTGCGAGCTATGTGACCGGCCAGTCCATCTCGGTGGACGGCGGTTTTGTCATGCGCTGAAGAGGACGAGGAAAACCATGCAAGGAGCAGTTCTATACGGTCCGGGAGACGTGCGTTTCGAGGACCGTGCCGAGCCGAAAATCCTGGCCTCGACCGATGCCATCATCCGGATCGCGGCGACCTGCGTATGCGGGTCGGACCTCTGGCCCTACCGCGGCCTGCAAGCGTCCTCCGGGCCGACACCGATGGGACATGAATATTGCGGACTCGTCGAAGAGGGGAGGCCCAGACATGACGAGATGGTCTGAAGACGAATTGCGCGAGATCGCCGAAGCCGACAACTTGCACATTGCGCCGTTCAGGGAAGATGGCGTGACATATGGCACCCCAACCTGGATCTGGTCCGTGGCAGTCGACGGCGTCCTCTATGCGCGCGGCTACAATGGACAGGACTCACGATGGTACCAAGCCGCCATCCGGCAGAAGGGCGGACGGATCATCGCCGCTCGCATGACGAAGGACGTCGCCTTCGAGCCGGTCGACGGGCCGATCAACGACCGTATCGATGACGCCTATCGGGCGAAGCATCGCGGAAACCCGTACCTTAGCCCGATGATCGGTGCGCGCGCTCGGTCCGCCACCGTCAGGATTGTACCGCTGCTGCCTGAGTAGCAAGCTCACCGAAGGACCACGGCTCACCAGCCAAAGGCTTGCCGAGCGATCCTCCCCATTAGACACAACCCGCCCAGCAATGCCGGCTCAAGATGGCGTGATCGGTTACCAGCTGCCGGTGTTCGGCATCGACGCCCACGGCTCGGCCTTCGGCTTGGCCGGACCTTTCTGCAACAGCTCGATCGAGATGCCGTCCGGCGATTTGACGAACGCCATGTTGCCGTCGCGCGGCGGCCGGTTGATGGTAACGCCATTGTCCATCAGCCGCTGACAGGTGGCGTAGATGTCGTCGACCTCATAGGCGAGATGGCCGAAATTGCGGCCGCCCTTGTAGTCTTCCGGGTCCCAATTGTAGGTCAGCTCGACCAGCGGCGCTTTCTCGCTGATGCCGCTTTGCTCGTCTTCGGGGGCGGCGAGGAAGATCAGCGTGTAGCGGCCCTGCTCGTTTTCATGGCGGCGCACTTCCTTGAGGCCAAGCTTGTTGCAGTAGAAATCGAGCGAAGCATCGATGTCGGCGACGCGGACCATGGTGTGCAGATAGCGCATGATTTCCTCCTTATGTTGCGTTGCGGCGCAACATAGGGGCGGCCCGGCCAAAGGGCAATTGGCCACGTTTGCCGGCGCCGGCAAACGGCAAATCCGCTATTCCTGTATGGAACCGTGAAAAAAGGCACGTCAGGTCTTGCACACACCGGAAGCCGCGGTGTTAATCTGATACCAAGAATCAGTTGCAGTGTTTCTTGAAAAAAGGGGGCGTTCTTATGGGGGAAAAGGCCTCTTTCATGGGGCGGGACGGGGCCGGTAACGATACGTTGAAGCGGGATGAGAGCGCCGATACGGCCGATCTCGTCGAAATCGCCGGCGCCATCAAATGGTTCGACGTGGCCAAGGGCTACGGTTTCATCCTTCCCGATGATGGTACTTCGGGCGACATCCTCCTCCATGTGACATGCCTTCGAAAGGATGGTTTTCAGACCGCCCTGGAAGGCGCCCGTGTCGTCTGCCTGGTCAAGCAGGGCGAGCGCGGGCTGCAGGCCTTCCGCGTGCTCTCGATGGATGTCACCACGGCGGTGCATCCGGCGGAGCTACAGGAGCAGCGCACCCATGTCGCGGTGACGCCGGAAAGCGGCCTCGAACGGGCGCTGGTCAAATGGTTCAACCGTACCAAGGGGTTCGGCTTTCTGACCCGGGGCGAGGGCACCGAGGACATTTTCGTCCACATGGAGACGCTGCGCCGCTACGGCATCACCGAACTCCGGCCGGGCCAGGTGGTGCTGGTCCGCTTCGGACGCGGCGACAAAGGCCTTATGGCTGCCGAAATTCACCCCGATATGGGTACCTTGCCGGTCTCGCATTAGTTCCGGCCGAGGATTTCATATGGCTCACAGGAACCGGGTGACGGCGGGCGCGCTCTGCGCCGGGATTTTCCTCATCGTCGCCACAAGTGCGTTCTTCTATTTTCAACAACCGAGTTCCGCCGACGGCAAGGCGATGATCCTTCCCGTCGACCCGGCGCCGCTGGTCGCGGTGACGAAGGCCGGCGAGCGTTCTTTTTCCGTGGAAATCGCCGACACGCCCGCCGAGCGCGAAGCCGGGCTGATGTTCCGCCGGCACATGGCCGACAATCACGGCATGCTGTTCGTGTTCGGCGCGCCGCAGGATGTGAGTTTCTGGATGAAGAACACGCCGATGCCGCTCGACCTGATCTTCGTCGGCCAGGACGGCCGGATCCGGGCGATCGAGCAAGGCGAGCCGCAGTCGGAGGCGATCATCTCGCCGGACGAACCGGTGCGCTTCGTGCTCGAGCTCAAGGCGGGCACGGCTGCCAAAAAGGGCATTGAGGACGGCGACCTGCTGCGCCATCCGGCCATCGGCACGGCGGCGGGGCCGGCCATGCCGCCGCCCGACAAGGGCGATGCGCCGAGTGTCGATTCCGACTGAGCGGGCAGGATCTTCGGCCGATGCAGTTCTTCTCCCATGACGGTTTCGACCTTGCTTTCCTTGACCGCCAGCCGGCATCGGGGCAGGGCGATCCGGTGCTGATGATCCACGGCTTTGCCTCGAGCCATTACGTCAACTGGGTGTCGCCCGGCTGGTTCAAGACGCTGAACGACGCCGGCTACCGTGCGATCGCCTTCGACAATCGCGGCCATGGCTCGTCGTCGAAGAGCTATGACGAAGCCGACTACACGCCGGCAAAAATGGCGTCGGACGCGGCAGCGCTTTTGAACCATCTCGGCATCGAACGCGCTCATGTCATGGGTTACTCGATGGGCGCGCGCATATCGGCCTTCCTGGCGCTCTCCGACCCGGAGAAGGTGGCGACGCTGGTCTTCGGCGGTCTCGGCATCGGCATGGTCGACGGCGTCGGCGACTGGGATCCGATAGCCGACGCCCTTCTGGCCGACGATCCGGCAGGCACCAGCGATCCGCGCGGCCGCTCGTTCCGCGCCTTCGCCGATCAGACCCGCAGCGATCGCCGGGCGCTCGCCGCCTGCATCGCCACCTCGCGCGAATTGCTGAGCGAGGCCGACCTTGCCCGCATTGCCCAGCCGACGCTGATCGCCGTCGGCAGCAAGGACGACATCGGTGGTTCGCCGGATGAACTCGCCACCCTGATGCCCAACGCCAGGGCTTTTCATATCGAAGGCCGCGACCATATGCTGGCGGTCGGCGACAAGACCTTCAAGCAGCGCGTGCTGGAGTTTTATGCCGAGCATCCGCTTTGATGGATGGTTCCAAAAGCGGCCATAGGGCCTGAAGCTGGGATTCTTAGCGGTTTTGCAACGATACAGGAATTAATAAGAGCGACGTGTGGATCGGTTCAAACCCGCCGCGCGCTGAACGAGGGCAGGGGGTACGATGGCACAATGGGGAAGAAGCGACGCCGCTTTGCCGGGCGTTGTTGCGGAAAGCACGTTCGGCAAACGATCCGTTATTCTAGCGCTGACCGCATTGGCGGCAGGGGCGATTGCGATCACCGCATTGATAGCAATGCCGAGCGACGCGTCCCCACTGCTCCAGAACAGTGCGACAGGCTTCTTCGCCGCCGTATTTTTTCTGGCCGGGCCATTGGCACATCTTACCGGCGTGGTTTTCGGGTTGATGGCGCTCGGTCGTTCGAACGACAGTCGTGTGCTCGGTCTGGCTGGCATCGTAGTCAACGGCGCGTCGCTTGCGGCCGGGGTGTTCATGCTGTGGGGAATGGCATCGACCATCGGCGCGTTTACCTGATTTCGGGCAACTCTCCGGCAGGCAAGCGAGCGACGCGTCGGGCTACGATCGGCGCGGGCTGTGCCCCAGCGCCCTGAGCGAGCGCGTCATGTTATGCCGGGCCTGGGTTTCGAAGCGCCGGCGGAATTCCTCGCTGTGGAAGATATGCGGCCGCGCGAGGAAGCCCTCTAGCACTGCGGCACGGCCGGCCCGCCACATCGGCTCATCGACCCACTTATATTCGCGGCGAACCGCCTGCTCGTAGGCGTCGAACACGTCGGGCGCAGCACCCAGGATCGCCAGGTCCATGTCGAGGAACAGCGCCGCGTCGCGAACCGAATGCTGGTCGCCAAGGGGCGGCAATTCGTGGCCGGCGGTGGCAGTGATCATCGCCGCGATGTGGCCGAGGCGTTGTGCATCGGCGCGACCGGCGAGCTTTTCCTCGGCAAGTTCGGCACTCCTCGCCTCATTGTCCTTGGCGCGGCTGTCGTAGATCGCGTCGTGAAACCAGATCGCTGCCTCGACAGCTTCAGGATCATGCAACAACGCCTTGTAATCATTGGCCAGCGCCAGCATCGCCTCGATGTGGCCAAGGTCGTGGTAGTGGCGATCTTCGGCCTCATAGAGCGCGGAAAGCTCGCGCTTCAGGGTCTCGTCCATCAAGGTTGCGTTTTCCATGGCTGCTTGAAATTCCGCCAACCAAATCCATTTCACGAAGCACTAAGGAAAATTGAGTTCACCCGTGCTATGATCTGGCTTATAGGTGCGGCCGGAGAATAGGCAAGCCGCCAACCGAGACATTGGATGGCCGAGACATTGGATGGCCGGAGACATCAGATGAACAGCGTTACGATTTCCCGTCCCACCAGGGTGCAGCCGGTAGATCCGATCTGGCGTTCGATCCGCGACGAAGCGATGGAAGCGGTCAACCGCGATCCGCTGCTGGCGGCGTTCCTCTATTCGACCATCCTCAATCAGGAAAACCTGGAAGAAGCGGTCATTCACCGGCTGGCCGAGCGCCTCGCCCATCAGGACATCGGCTCCGACCTCATCCGCCAGACGTTCAAGGCGATGGCGGCCGACGACAAGGACTGGTCGACGACGGTGCGCGTCGATATCCAGGCCTATTACGACCGTGATCCGGCATGCGACCGCTTCATCATGCCGGTGCTCTACTTCAAGGGTTTTCACGCCATCCAGACGCACCGGCTGGCGCATTGGCTGTGGAACCAGGGCCGCCAGGACTTCGCGCTGTATTTGCAGAGCCGGTCGTCCTCGGTGTTCCAGACCGACATCAATCCGGCTGCCCGCATCGGCAAGGGCATCTTCCTCGACCACGCCACCGGCCTCGTCGTCGGCCAGACGGCGGTGATCGAGGACGACGTGTCGATCCTGCACGGCGTGACGCTGGGCGGCACCGGCAAGGCCGGCGGCGACCGCCATCCCAAGATCCGCTACGGCGTGCTGATCGGCGCCGGCGCCAAGATCCTCGGCAACATCGAGATCGGCCATTGCTCGAAGATCGCGGCCGGCTCGGTGGTGCTGTCGCCGGTACCGCACAACAAGACGGTTGCCGGCGTGCCGGCCCGCGTCGTCGGCGAGACCGGCTGCGACCAGCCTTCGCGGCAGATGGACCAGCTGTTGCCATCGCAGACGATGGACCACGTCGTCAGCTTCGACATCTGAGTGCTCGGGCCGGGGCTTGTCGCGTCGGACCAACTATCAATGTCGGCGCTGCCCCTCATCTGCCTGCCGGCATCTTCTCCCCGTATAGTGACGGGGAGAAGGGGCTGACTGCGGCCTCGGCACTGTTTCTGTAACGCTGGAGATTGGCGAAATTTTTTGCGAAGGCGGCCTTCTCCCCGTCACTATACGGGGAGAAGTGCCCGGCAGGGCGATGAGGGGCAGCGCAAACCTGAGGCGATTGCCCGTGTTCTCTCGCCGGCTTGCCTTTACATGGCCATTGTCGACGTGCCAGAAGCGCGCTCAAACGAAGAAGCCGACGATCGGAGAAGACTGTTGAAGCCGGACGAAATCAGAAAGCTGGACGCCTATTTCAAGCGCACCTTCCAGAACCCCAAACTCGAAGTGAAGGCGCGGCCGCGCAAGGAAGATTCGGCCGAGGTCTATGTCGGCGACGAGTTCCTTGGCATCGTCTTCAAGGACGAGGACGACGGCGATTATAATTTCTCGATGGCGATCCTCGACATCGATCTGGCCTGAGTTGGGAGTTTAGCTGGCCGCTACCCCTCAAGCGCTGCGGCGGTACGGAACCTTGCAGGACGGCGGCGGGACAGCGCCCTCCTCTGGCCTGCCGGCCATCTCCCCCACCCGGGGGGGGATTGGCAGCCTCGGCGCTGCACTCTTCCTGCAACATTGGAGATTGGCGAAAGCCAAGATGACGGCCGATCTCCCCCTTCGTGGGGGAGATGTCCGGTGGGACAGAGAGGGGCGCGAAGGATCGCTACGGAACGGCTCGTTTCGTTGCTTACCGCCCGGTCTTCAGCACACGCGCTGCTTCGGCAGAAATCGCCGCGTCGAGCCCCTGCCAGTCGCCGAGGAATTCCCGGGGGAAGCGGTAGGTGAGGCTGAGATTGTCGCCGACCAGGATGTCGCGTTCGCAGGGCGCCAGCGATTCGTCCGCGCTCGGGCCACTCAGGCAGCGTGCGACGAACGGATCCTTGCCAGGGCGATCGGCGACCGCCAGCACTTCGTTGAGATAGCCTGATTTTTCGCTGAAGGCGTAAAGCGTGGTGCCGCCAGGGCCGGGCGTACCCGGCTTGGCGATCAGCGCGCTGTAGATAGGCGCGAAGCGGCCGCTCATGTCGCGCGACATCATCTGCGGCTCGAACGACAGGAAAACGATGTCCTTGCTGGGTCCGGTGTGGTTGAAGTCGTTGCGGGCAGCCTCGCTGTAGCCGTCCATCTCGGGATAGCGCAGATAGAGGTCGAGTCGCGAGGCGATGCCGTCGCGCCGGGCCTGGGCAAAGCGGATGACATTGGCCGGCACGGCTATGACGTTGTTGCCGATGACGACCCTGTGGACCGTGGTGTCGTCGGTGTACCCGGCCATGGCGATCGAGCGGCCGAACCATTTGCCGCCAAGGCTGATCGCCACCGAAAGCAGCGCCAGCGTCGCGAATGCATAAAACACCCGCCTCATCAGCGTCGAATCGACAACGCTGAGTTGCGGGCCCTCTGTGGCGGCTGCCTGCTTCATCGCGACCCTCATTTGCCGTCCATCGGGTGTGCCTGAGCGGCACATCTCGGCGCGGCACGGCTCTTGCTTCGCAGCTTTGCGGGCGACTGTGCGATTTCATGGTAAACGGAGGGTAAAGATGGGCCCTGTCGAACAAATCATATTCAGTTTTATGGCTGGGCTGACGGCTTGCGGCCTGACCGGATCGGCGATGGAGCTGATCGCCGGCCGCAAGCTTGCCTTCGTCCAGCCCTATCTATCGTCGAAGCACACGCTGCGCTCGCTCGCCGCGACGGCTTGCGCCGGGCCGCTGATGTTCGCCAACGAGGCGCTGGACGCCTGGCGCGAGCGTCGCATCTCGGTGCTGGGGCTGATCTCCTGCGGCTGTACGGCGACCATCTGGGCGCTGGCGCTGGGCATGGTGGTGATCGCCATTGCGTCCTGGGCGGCTTCGCTTCTAGGGTCTGGCAGCTTGTCGGTGTGAGACGATCTGGAGACAGCAATGCCGATCTACGCGATTGACGGAAAAGCGCCCGCCTTCGAGGACGCCGACAGCAACTGGATCGCGCCCGATGCCACCCTGATCGGCAATATCAGGATTGGCCGCAATGCCGGCTTCTGGTTCGGCGTCGTCGTCCGCGGCGACGACGAGCCGATCGTCATCGGCGCCGACACAAACGTGCAGGAGCACACAATCATGCACACCGACGCCGGCTTTCCGCTGACCGTCGGCCAAGGCTGCACGATCGGCCATCGCGCCTTGTTGCATGGCTGCACCATCGGTGACAACAGCCTGATCGGCATGGGCGCCATCGTGCTGAACGGCGCGAAAATCGGCAACAACTCGCAGGTCGGCGCCGGCGCGCTGGTCACCGAAGGCAAGGAATTCCCCGACAATTCGCTGATCGTCGGCTCACCCGCGCGCGTCGTCAGGATGCTCGACGAGGACGCAGTCGCCAGGCTGCGCGCCTCGGCCGCGTATTATGTGGCAAACGGCAGGCGGTTTAGGGCTGGGTTGAGGAAGGCATAGCCGACCCGGAAATGGCGGAGCCGGGCCTTAAGATATCGAAGCATAACCCCTTCCAAGTCAAACCGGCTGGGCGGTCGGCCGGAACAAGATCTCGTTGATATCGACGTCGTCGGGCTCGTTGATCGCGAAGGCGACCGTTCGGGCAAACGTATCTGGCCCCACGGCGATCTTGCTCACGAAGTCCCTGGTCCCCTGCTGGATATCCTTCTCGCTGATATGCTCGAGCAACTCTGTGCTGACAGCGCCCGGCGAGATCACCGTGGTGCGGATATTGTAGGGTTTCACCTCTTTCCGCAGACCCTCGGATATCGCACGCACCGCGAACTTGGTGGCGCAATAGACCGCCGCACCCGGGTCGACCACATGGCCGTATACGGATGAGACATTGATAATGTGCCCCGATCGCTGCTCCTTCATGTACGGAAGCGCGGCCGCGATGCCGTAAAGGACGCCCTTGATGTTGACGTCGATCATCCGGTCCCATTCGTCGACCTTGAGCCGTTCGAGCGGGGCCAACGGCATGAGGCCCGCATTGTTGAGCATCACGTCGATGCGGCCGAATTCCCGGACCGCCGTGTTCACCAGGTTCTGGACCTGGCCGGCGTCGGTGACGTCCGTAGTAACGGCCTTGGCTTTGTGCCCAGCGGCGGTCAGTTCCTGGACAAGGGCGTCGATGCGGTGTGACCGGCGTGCACCCAGGACCACGGAAGCGCCTCGTGCGGCATGATGGCGTGCCGTCGCTTCACCGAGGCCACTGCTGGCACCGGTGATGACGACGACCTTGTTCTCGATTCCTTCGGACATGAGATTCTCCTAGACAAGAATTGAAAGAGTTCAGGTGCGGGGCCGGCCGAGGCGGCGAGCAAGGCCGAGCCCGTGAGCAGGACGGCGGCGAGAAGGAAGGCGCTCCACCAGCCGGCCACGTCGAACAGCAGGCCTCCTGCAATAGCGCCGCCTGCGATCGCGAACTGGATCAGGGCGACCTGGAGTCCGCCCCCGGCCTCCAGGTCTTCAGGGATGAGCGTGCTCATCCAGGTGTTCCACGCCACCGGGATCGGGGTAGCGAACAGTCCCCAAAGAACCAGCAGGCCGGCCGTGGCGCGTGCAAACGGTCCAAAGGCAATCAGCAGTAGAGCGAAGACCGCGAGTGCACTCGGCAGCCCGATCAGCACGGCTGTGAGGTGCCGCCGGAGTATGAAGCCGACAATCGACAGTCCCGCCACGCCACCGAGGCCGACGCCCAATAGAGCCAGTGAGAGGGTGTTGACCTCAAGGCCCGTCACGTTTTCCAGAAACGGCCGCAGATAGATCGAGAGCGCGTTCTGCCCGATGAAAGCGAGCCCGGTCGCGCCCATGCCGATGGCGAATCTGCGATTCCGCAGCAGGCCGAACATGCTCGACACCGAGGCGATCTCTATCGGCGGCATCTTCGGGAGAACGGCCAACTGCCACACGAGCGCCGCAAGGCCGATGGGGACAGTGACGAAAAAGGTTCCCCGCCATCCGATCAGCGATCCGAGGAAGCTGCCGACGGGCGCGGCGATCACCAATGCGAAGGCAGTGCCACCCTGGAGCAAGGCAATGGCCTTAGGCAGGTCGGGTCCCGCGGCCAGGCGGGCCAGAATGGCCGTCGACAGTGACCAGAAACCGCCGATCGCGATGCCGACCAGCGCCCGCCCGGCCAGGAAGACCAGGAAGTTGGGAGCAAGCGCCACCGCCAGGCTCGATGCGGCCAGCACTGCCGTATAGACCAGAACCACCGTCCGTCGATCGACGTTTCGCAACAGCGAGTTGCCGAAGAGGCTGGTAACCACGGCGAAGAATCCGGATACCGCGATTGCCTGGCCTGCCTGACCCTCGGAGACGGCCAGATCCTGAGCGATCGGGGTGAGCAGGCTCACCGGCAGGAACTCCAGTCCGACCAGAAGGAAGGTCAGAAGCGACAGGCAGACCACCGCAGACCATGGGGTCGTCCCGCTGTCAGCAGCAGTGGCCTCGTCCAGCACGAAATCGATGGTCATAAGGCAGTCTCCTGTCCGTTCCCGAGCTAAGTAGTCGGGCTGGCCAAATGCGACTAGCGGGTATAATTTTGATGTGGTTGTGAATGAGGCTCATCAATGCCACGCGACGAGTTCGCCGAAATGCGCGCGTTCCTGGAGATCACCCGGACGCGGAGCTTCACCCGAGCAGCCGCCAAGCTCGGGGTCACTCCTTCGGCCCTTAGCCACACGATCAAGTCGCTGGAGTCGCGGCTTGGCGTCCGTCTTCTGTCTCGCACCACGCGCGACGTGGCCCCGACGGCGGCCGGTCAACGCCTCAAGGAAGGCATCGAACCACATTTCGAAGGCATCGCGGCTGAGGTCAGCGCTCTCGGCGTCCTTCGCGACAGGCCGTCCGGCAACATTCGCCTGGTGTGCACCGACGATTCGGTCGACATTGTCTTCCGCGCCCGGCTGCCAAAGTTCCTGAGCGACTTCCCCGATATCAATGTCGAGCTGGTGGTCGACAACGCCTTCACCAACATCGTCGAGCGCCAGTTCGATGCCGGCGTGCGTCTGGGCGAGTCCATTGCCCGGGATATGGTAGCCGTGCGCATCGGAGCCGACGTGACCTACACTGTGGTCGGCTCACCCCATTACTTCGCCCACCGGACACCGCCGGAGACGCCGCAGGAACTGACCGACCATAACTGCATCAACTACCGGCTGCCGACGTCAGGATCGGTCTATGCCTGGGAATTGCGGGAAGGAGCGCGCGAGTTCAGTGCTCGGGTCGAGGGGCAACTGACGCTTAACAACATGGGGCCGGCGATCCAGGCCGCGCTTGACGGAGTGGGCTTGGCCTATCTACCGCGTGAACTCGTCCTTCCACACATTGAGAGTGGCCTTCTTCAGGAAGTCCTGACCAAATGGTGCCCGACGTTCCAGGGCTACCACCTGTACTATCCAAGCCGACGCCATCCCTCTCCGGCGTTTTCCGCCTTTGTCGACGCGTTCCGTATCAGGGGCAAGTAACAGCGTTTCGACGGCAAACGGCAGCTCGTATCCCACAAACGATCGTGAGACAGCTTGGATGACGAAGCGCAGTTGGAGGCAAAGCCGAGACAACTGTATCGAGATGTGTTCCGCCAGAAATGGTGGAGCCGGCCCGGGGACGGGGCCGGCTCCTTAAACCCGGTCGTTGGGGACGGGGAGGGTGGGGACTCGACCGGGTTTCTCCTAAAGCGCGAAGTCATGCGACGCACTTAACCTCTGTTTTATGCATGTCGTTATCCCAAAACCGCTACGCGCTTTTGGGCGACATCCATTGGCGTCCTCAGCGGACGCTGGCGACCGCGTCGGAGCGGCCGTCGTTGATCGTCACCCAGGCGCCGGAATTCCGCTCGGACTGGCGCTTCAGGTAGGTGTAGCCGGTATTGGTCCAGGACAGCACCTTGGGCTGGAGATTGTCGAGGATGAACTCGCCAAGGCTGGTGCGCACGGTCAGCACCGCATGGCCGTCGCCATTGCGCTGGCGCACCACCGTCATCAGCAGATCGCCGGCCGGCACGCCGATGCTCATCAGCTCGCGGCGCTTTTCCAGCGCATAGTCCTCGCAGTCGCCGAAGCCGCTATTGGGAAAGGACCAGACTTCCTCCTTGCCCCACATTTCCATGTCGGTGCGCGGCGCGACCCTGCTGTTGACCGAATTGTTGACCTTGACGATCGTTGCCCACAGCTTGCGGGTCAGCTCGACGGGTGCCCGGCCAGGCGTCCTCTGATTGCATTCCTGCGGAAGCTGCTGGCACAATTCGTAGTGTCCGACCGGCTGCGTGGTGCGGCCGCCGGTGTGCATGAAGGCCGGCTCCGCCGCGTTTACAGTCCCCCAACCGAAAAGCTGCATCGCTATTGCCGCCAGCAACAGCTTGCCCCTCATCCTGTTCATTATTCAGTCTCCCCGTTTGAGGAGACAATGACACGGCTGGATTTATTTGACGCAAAAGCGCGAAGTAGACATTAAGTAAAACGCCAATAGAATAAACATAAAATTTGACGCAATTGAATATAGAATTGTTTAAGGATTCCAGCCGGGCATGTTCCCATGCTTCGTCGCACCGTTCGAACAGCTAGGATAGCGGGACAGAGGGGGGCGCGAAGGATCGCCAGCCTCTCTTCCCGATAGTGCTAACGCTTCCGCGTCAGCCGCGCGATGAGCTGAATTCGGTATCGAGCGTTCCCGGCCGCTGGATGACGGCGAACTCGATGGCGACGCCATCTTCGAAATGCCGCACTATCTGGCCGCGCATGGTGCCCAGCGTCACCTGGACGCCGATGGCCGGCTTGACGTCGATCTCGATCGCCGCGCCCGACAGCGACAGGTCGATGATGCGGCACTGGTACTGGCGTCCGTCGGCAAGCTGCAGCACGCTCGTCGGGTTGCGCGGTGCGACGCGTTCATGGCGGCGGTCTTCCGGCAGGTCGAGCTCGTGCTTGTTGGCAAGCCAGGTCAGTTGCGCGGCGAGCTTGTCCCTCTTGCGGTCCGACGCGATGACGGTCATCGCAAAGCCATCCTGCAAAGTGCGGGTGATGACGCCTTCGATGCGGCCGATGTGATCGATATAGGCAATGACCTTTTCGCCCGCCAGGCCGGCGCGCTCGGTGCGCAGCGCGACGTTGCCGGGCGACATGTCGACCACCTGGCAGGGATGTTCGGTGCGGTCTTCCAGCATGAAGCGTCCGTAAATTTTCACGCGGACGCGCTGAAAGTTGCGCCTTTCAGCTTGGGACGGCGCATGGTCGACCGCCGCTGACCTCATCACTGCCATACCCCGTTCGGCATTCCGCGCATGGATGCGGAGAATTTCAGCGGAAAACTACAACAAAGCAGGTTAACAAAGGGGAAAGCCCGGCGCTGTTGCTTTAAGCTTTGGGCATCATTCCTCGCGTCCGCCGTCGAAGACGACCAGGTGACGGATGCGGCGGGCCTGGCCGAGCGCCGAAATCGTCTCGGGCGGGTCGAATTCCGATGGGGCGAGCGAGGGAACCTCGATCGCCGGACGGTTCCCCGGGAACATCGGCTCCTTGTCGGGATCGACGACACGGATCGAATCGATCAAGACGTCGAGAACCGGGTCGGCACCCAGCCAGAAGGGTTTTTCGACGGCGCTTATCACGCCGAGGCAGCGCGGGCTCTCGACACCGCCGTCGAGCGGCAGCGCGAGCAGCTCGAACCTGTTGGACCGGCCGTTGCGACTGAAACCCTCATAGGTGATGAGCATCACCGATTTCAGGTCGAAGACACCATCGGTCAGCTTCGAAATCAGCCGCTGGTCCTTTTCGCGCCACAGCGAAGGGAATGAAAACCCCTTGAGTTCGCGGCCATAGACCGCGCAGAGCCTGGTGCCGGCCAGCCGGAACACCGCTTCGCCGCGCGTGTCCTTTTCCAGGATAAACGTGTCGGCCAGCAGCGACTTGATGTCGGCGGGTTCGACTTCCGAGCGCTTCGGGGCAGGGCGTCCGTCACGCAACCGGTTCCAATAATGGAACAGCGTGATCGATCCGGTCTGGTTCATGCTAATGCTGCTCCGCGCATTCTGTCTTCTGATGTCCCATCGGTGAACAGAAGGGCGCCCTCCGAAGACCTACATGCGTTGCGGAGCAGGATGCGTGCCAGCATCGTTAATACTTGTTCACGGGTCGGGGCGGTTAAGGTTAACAACTGGTTTACGTTGCGCGCCGGCCAGGCCTGTGGCACACCAAAACCACTCCAGAAGCGGTCGTTTTGCGACGATCGGCAGCACTTCAGTCAAGAGTTCAGGGGGAGCAAGGGGGCTCGACCAGCCGTTCAAGGGAAACCTTGGACGGCTTCTTTTTTTGATTCGGGGCTGCTGATTCGCCGTTTGTGATTCGGTTGGCCGTGATCTACATGCTCGCCAAGTCCAATCCAGCGACTGAGTGCAAGCCATATGAGCGACCCAGAAAGCCCACCGGAGATCGAGCAGGGTCAGGGTGGGCCTGCCGCCCGCGAACCGGAGCAGCGCCGCGAACCGGTGTTCAACCTGCCGCCCGTAGTGCTGGCGGTGATCGGCATCTGCGTCGTCGTCTTTCTGATGCAGCAGTATGTGCTTAGCCAAGACCAGCAGCTGACACTATTGTACGACGGGGCCTTCATTCCTGTTCTCTACACTGGCCAATACGGCTTCGACTGGTTCCTGTTTTCTCGGCCCTTTACATATGCCTTCCTGCATGGCGGCTTTGCCCATCTTGCCATCAACATCGTGTGGCTTGCGGCCTTCGGCTCACCGCTGGCCAACCGCTTCGGCGCGCTGCGCTTCAGCCTGTTCTTCGCCGCGACCGGACTGGCGGCGGTGGCGCTGTTCTGGGCCATGCACCCGCTTGGCGAGGCGCCGCTGGTCGGCGCCTCCGGTGCGATTTCCGGCATGATGGGTGCGGCGGCGCGCTACGGCTTCCGCATCGACCGCTCGTCGGGCAAGGCCGCCTTCGCCGGCCAGCCTTTGCCGATGGCGGCGGTGCTGCGCTCGCGCGGCGTCGTCACCTTTCTCGCCATGTGGATGGTGATCAACCTCGCGACCGGCCTCTTCGGCCTGGCGCCTGGCATTGGCGGCCAGATCGCCTGGGAAGCCCATATTGGCGGCTTTCTTGCCGGCTTCTTCGGCCTGCGGTTTTTTGATCGGCGAGAGCAGGTGCCCCGGCAGGCGGACGAGCCGGAGACCTGAGACCGCCGCACTTGAAATGCAACCGTTCGCGGCGCACCATGTTCATCCCAGGGCAAGCCGGCCAGGGCAGGAGCCGGCAGGAAATGCAGAGGAGGACGCCATGACTGTTAAGGCAATTCTCGAGGCAAAAGGCCACGACGTGGTGACGCTCGGGCCGAACGAAAAGCTCAGCGAAGCCATCCGCATGCTTTCCGAACACAGGATCGGCGCGCTGGTCATCACCAACGGCGATCACAAGATCGTCGGCATTCTTTCCGAGCGCGATGTGGTGCGGGTTCTCGCCAAGGAGGGGGCGGCGGCGCTCGACCTTGCCATCCGCTCGGCGATGACGCCCAAGGTGAAGATCTGCAATGAGAACCACACCGTCAACGAGGTCATGGAGATCATGACCAAGGGCCGCTTCCGCCATCTGCCGGTGGAAAAGAACGGGCTGCTCGACGGCATCGTGTCGATCGGCGACGTGGTCAAGCGCCGCATCGAGGATGTCGAGCGCGAGGCCGAGGAGATCAGGGCCTACATCGCCACGGCATAGGTGACGGCGGCCGGGTTGCCGACAGGTCGATTTTTCAAGCTGCTATCGCAGTTCGTCGCGGCAGGTGCGGGCCTGTGCCGCGTCGGCGCCTGCGGCTTTGCGCTTGTCTCTTTTGGCGGTTTGCACTAGCGAAGTTGCACATCAAAATATGCGTTCTCGCATATCCGCAATTTCAATATGCAGGCCCTTATGAGCATTATCGACACCCGCACGCCCGACGCCAAGCGCCTGGTTCCCGGCGCCACCGGCGACTGGGAGATCATCATCGGCCTCGAGGTCCACGCGCAGGTGACCTCTCAGGCAAAGCTGTTTTCCGGCGCCTCGACCATTTTCGGCGCCGCGCCCAACGCCAATGTCAGCCTGGTCGACGCGGCGATGCCCGGCATGCTGCCGGTCATCAACGAGGAATGCGTCAAGCAGGCGATCCGCACCGGGCTGGGCCTAAAGGCCGAGATCAACCACAAATCGGTCTTCGACAGGAAAAACTATTTCTATCCCGACCTGCCGCAGGGCTACCAGATCTCGCAGTTCAAGCAGCCGATCGTCGGCGAGGGGAAGGTGATCGTCTCGGTCGGCCCGGACCGGCAGGGCGAATTCGAGGACATCGAGGTCGGCATCGAGCGCCTGCACCTGGAGCAGGACGCCGGCAAGTCGATGCACGACCAGCATGCGACGATGTCCTATGTCGATCTCAACCGCTCCGGTGTGGCGCTGATGGAGATCGTTTCGAAGCCGGATATGCGCTCCGCCGATGAAGCCAAGGCCTATGTCACCAAGCTGCGCACCATCGTGCGCTACCTCGGCACGTGCGACGGCAATATGGACGAAGGCTCGCTGCGCGCCGACGTCAACGTCTCGGTACGCCGGCCCGGCGGTGAATTCGGCACGCGCTGCGAGATCAAGAACGTCAACTCCATCCGTTTCATCGGCCAGGCCATCGACTACGAGGCGCGCCGCCAGATCGCCATCCTTGAGGACGGCGGCAAGATCGACCAGGAAACGCGGCTGTTCGACCCCAACAAGGGCGAAACGCGCTCGATGCGTTCCAAGGAAGAAGCGCACGACTACCGCTATTTCCCCGATCCCGACCTTCTGCCGCTGGAATTCGACCAGGCCTATGTCGACGAGTTGGCAAAGGACCTGCCGGAACTTCCCGACGCCAAAAAGGCGCGGCTGATCACCTCGCTCGGCCTGTCGACCTACGACGCCTCGATCCTGGTATCGGAAAAGGCGGTCGCCGACTATTTCGAGAAGGTGGCCGCTGGTCGCGATGGCAAGCTTGCCGCCAACTGGGTCATCAACGATTTGCTGGGTGCGTTGAACAGAGCCGGCAAGGACATTGAAAACGCTCCTGTTTCGCCCGACCAGCTTGGCGCGGTCATCGACCTGATCAAGGAAGGCACCATCTCCGGCAAGATCGCCAAGGATCTATTCGAGATCGTCTGGAACGAGGGCGGCGATCCGCGTCAGCTGGTCGAAAGCCGCGGCATGAAGCAGGTCACCGATACCGGCGCCATCGAAAAGGCGGTGGACGAGGTGATCGCGGCCAACCCGGACAAGGTCGAACAGGCGCGCGCCAAGCCGACCATGGCCGGCTGGTTCGTCGGCCAGGTGATGAAGGCGACTGGCGGCAAGGCCAATCCGCAGGCGGTCAACGAGCTGGTCAAGGCCAGGCTCGGGATCGAGTAGGATGTTCGTCCGCACCGCCGGGGAGCGCGATCTGGCGGCGGTGCGCGCATTGCTGATCGAGACGTGGCATGCCACCTATGACGCCATCTACGGCGCGGCGCGGGTTACCGAAATCACCGATGAATGGCATTCTATCGCCGCGCTCAAAGCACGGCTGACGCGGCCCAACTCGGAGTTCCTGCTCGCCGATGACGGCAAAAGCATCGGCGGCATGGCCTTCGCCGCCGCCACCACGGATCCCGCGATCGTCATGCTGAACCAGCTTTACGTGCATCCGGCCTGGCAGAGGCAAGGCATCGGCCAGGCGCTGCTGGACGAGATCGAGGCCAGCTTTCCGGAGGCCCGGACGCTGCGCGTCGAGGTCGAGGAAGCAAATGCTCCGGCCATCGCCTTTTACCGCGCGCGAGGGTTCTTGCCCGCCGGCAACACGGCCGATTGCGGCGGCGCCTCAGGCTTGCCGGCGCTGGTTTTGGAGAAGGCGACCGGCTAGCTCGTTCGCCTGGCGCTCAGTTGCGTTTCACGGGCAGGTTGGAGCAGCCGGCAGCGAGAAACTCGCACGGCAGGCTGCCGCCTCCACCCGACGTGTGCGGGGGCGTGGCGGCTTCGATTTTTTCCACCTCGTAATATTTCGAGGTGACGCCCCATTTTTTGACGCCCTGGCACGTCGAGCGCACGCCAACCTCCGTCGCCTTTGCCGCAGACTTGTAATACGTGGTGATCCTGCAGGATTGGCTGACCGGCAGCGCGTTCGCCGGGCTCGTGACCGGCGGCAGGAAGTTCGGGAAGGCAAGC
This sequence comes from Mesorhizobium sp. M0808, assembly GCF_040320025.1. NCBI lineage: Bacteria > Pseudomonadati > Pseudomonadota > Alphaproteobacteria > Hyphomicrobiales > Phyllobacteriaceae > Mesorhizobium > Mesorhizobium sp. M0808. The sequence goes on along the minus strand of NZ_JAMYOX010000014.1, from coordinate 42,535 downwards.
AGCGAGATTGCCGCAATGATCCTGATGGCGGGCATGGTGTGAGGAAGGTGCAGCATCGTTTGTCTCCATCGATGGCGCCGCTCGCTCGTGGCGCAGCGGCGCGTTTGTTCCAGCAAGATCAGGCCATGATGCCGGCGCTGCCGCATCTGCCGCGCGGGGGATGGCGGCAGCGGTCTGAACCGCCGCCGTCATCCGCGAGCGGCCGCGTCAGGGCGTTTTCGGCTTGATGAGCGTCTTTATCGGAACGGCGACTTTTGGGGGCCGGACCGTACTGGCTCCACCGTCGACGGCCAGCCCGCCGCTGTTGAGATAGCGCACCGTATAGTGCAACTCGTAGCCGGGAACTCTGATCCATGTAGGCTTGTGATTGAACTGGTCCGGCGGCCTCGAATACCACTTCGGGATCTGCATGATCTTGGAACCGGCACCGAATCCCGCAGTCTTGGCCGCTACCGCGAAGGCGCTGTCTCTGGGGTCGTTCGGCGGCTGGTCGACATTGCCGATGACGACCAGCGAATCGTATTTTCGCGCGTCCAGCCGTACTGCGGGAAGGTTCAGCGCAGCCACGTCGCCTTCGCGCATCGTCAGCGCCTTCTGACGGCCATCCTCATTGGCATAGACGTTGAGGTTTATGGCCTCGGATTCCGTATAGACGACATTGTTGTGGAAGTCGCGGGCTGGCAGGCGTGTGAGGCTGTCGAAGGTCACTTCAACCGTCGGCTTGGCTATGGCGTCCGTCACCACCAGGTTGCGCCGTGGCACCGTCCAGAAGATGAGATCATCGCCGGTGGCCTGCGTGCCGGCATCGGAGCCGTCTATTGCCGAGCATTTCGAATTTGGAACCGGCGTCGTCACCGGCAGAGGTGCCGAAAACGAGCTCCGTACCTGAGCGTCGATGTAATTGCCGACGTTGAAAACGTCTTCGAGGATGTTGCCGCCCTCGAAGCTCGCCGGGCCGGGTTGCGAGCGGATGATGACCTGGCTGGAATCGGTCTGCCAGCCGCTGCAGAAGACGTTGACGTCTATGGGAATGCCGATGTGGCGGTCGGAGGTCACCGGGATCGAGACTTTGATGGTCAGGATGTAAGGAACTTTGACAAACCAGCTGTTCGGCTGGTTCAGCATCTGCGTCGCAAAGCGCGACGGCCGCCATTGCTTCAGCGATTCGATCGATGCGCGTGACGATCGTCCCTGGGCGGCCAGCTGTGCGTTGGTGGCGTCGACCTTGGCTTGCGCCAGGTTGCGGACGGTGTTGGTGATCAGGAACACGCCGAGTTCGGCTTTGCAGGGCCTGTTCGATTGTGTGGCGTTGCATGGGGCAAGTGCCGCACTGGGAACCGGCGGCCCCGAAGGCGGCGGCTGGGCGGCCGCGGCGGCCGCCATCAGGCAGAAGAACAGCATCGTGCAGATTTTCAACATGGTATCCTCGCTCAGTCGGTTGGAAACCACCCTCCGGCTAGACAACACCATTTCTTCGACAGCGGTTCATCGCCCGCACGGGGGACGAACCGCGAAACATCGGGCGGAACCAGCCGCCGTCCTTTCGGGTCGGATGCCTACTGCTTCACGACGCCTTTGGTTGTCGCCATCGGCGCGACGACCTTGGGCTTGGGGGTTTTCGGGCCGGGGTCGACTACCAATGCGGCCGTGCAGGAGCATTTGCCCGAACCGCAGTTCAGGTCGCCCTTGCACATTTTGGAATGCCGCATATCGGTGCAGTCGGCGGTCCCGGAGCAGGAGCAACTGCCTTGCCCAATCGTTCCGGACTGACATTTGAAGCTCCATGCCGGATCGGCGATAAGGCCGGCCACAGCGAGCGATAAGGCAAAAAGCGTCGTCGAGATGAGCTTGCGCATGAATACCTCCCGGTTCTATCGAGCGATGGAACCACGAAGCAGCAACGCCTTCATCTCCCGCGCGGGGGACGAACTCGCATACCGGTGACGATCGTCAATGCTGTCCCTTAAGCACGACGAGATAGCCGCGTTCGACGCGAAGCCGGAACGCGATTTGCCCTGCAGTGCCGGGATCCTTGGAAACCTTGTCGATGACATAGCCGCTGGGATGCGAGCCAAGCCATTCTTCCGGTTTGTCGGTGGTTTCGAATGGCTTTTGCAAGCGGGCCAGGAAGCCGACTTCGCCTTGATAGTCGAAAGCCACGGCCCAGTCCGCATCCTTTCGCTCGTCGATGAAGTTGGCGAGCGGCGTCAGATCATAGCGTTTGAACGCGGTTGCCGATGCCACCGCGTGGCCGATGCCGAAAATGACAAGCATGACGATGGCCGAGCTCTTCAGCCTGGCGAGCGGGATCTCCGCCATGAAATAGCCGAACAGGATGACCACGAACGGCAACATCGGCACGACATAATGAGGCTGCTTGCCGGATATCGCGCTGAACACCAGAAACACGGCAACGAACGAGAATGACAGCAGGCGCAAGGCGCGCAGATCCGGCGACTTCGCGTCGATCAGGCTGCGTATCCGCGTGCGCAGCTTCAACCGCCAAACCTCGGGTATGAAGATCCACGGTATGAACATGACCGGCAGCAGCAGCAGATAGAAATAGAACGGCCGGCCGTGCGAATTGCGCAAATTGCCGGTGACGCGCCCCGCCGACTGGTTCCAGACAAGATCATAAACGAAATTGCCTTTTGTCAGGATGGTCGCCGGCACCAGCCAGATCGCCACCGGAATTAGTGCGGCGAGCAGGGCCAGGCCCACTCCAGCGAGGAAGTTCGGTGTCGTCAGTCCCGCCCGCCCGTCGCGCCAGAACGGGTAGAACAGGATGGGCGCGCCGATATGGATCAGCACCACCGGGCCTTTCGTCAGCACGCCCATGCCGATGAACAGCCCGGCCAGAACGGCCTGCCAGCGGTTGCCGCTGCGGGCAAAGGCAATCAACGACAACAGCGCAGCGAGCACAAAGACCGTCAGCAACAGGTCGAACAGGATCAGCGTCGAATAGATGACGAACACGCTGCTTCCGGCGACCAGCCAGGGGATGCGCCGCGCGATGTCGTCGCGGCCCGGAAACAGGGTCTTTGCCAACGCCGTCGTCAGCCAGATGACGAGCGAGGAGGCGGCGAAGATGACCAGCATCGCCGCCGGCCGGCTGGCGCCGAAAATGTTCCAGACAAGGTCGATAAGCCAAAACAGCAGTGGCGGCTTCTGCAGATAGGGCGCGAAATTCATCGTCGGGACGAAGATCTGTCCGCTCAGATACATTTCCCAGGTGACGCTGAGATATCGCGTTTCGTCGACGGGCAGCAGTGGCCGGAAAGCGACCGCGATTACGATCAGCCCAAGCAGAAAGAGGTAGGGGAGCAGCCGCTCGGTAGATGTCGGTGTCAAAGATCGAGATCCGCGCCAGAAACCATTTTCATTCCAGCCGAGCATAGTGCCGCGTTTCTGGACCGCGAACGACCGCACCATGATTTTGGCCGAATTGCAACGATGCCGGTTTCGTTTCCCAGATTTTGCGGACGATGGTGTCAGGGCTTGAAAAACTTGCCGGCCGAGTCTTCTGGACCGCTGCCGGTCCGGGGAACCTGAGCAAAATCACCTGGAGCGCAAGGGTGGCGACAATTCGCGCATCAACAGTTCGAGCTCGCGCTGATCGCCTGTACCGGTCTTGTCGAAGATCGTCGCCAGCTGCGACTTGACGGTGCCGTCCGAGACGCCGCCGGCCGCGGCGATTTCCTTTCGCGTCAGGCCGGCGGCAACGTGACCGGCGACGCGCCTTTCTGCCGCGGTCAGTCCGAACAGCGCCGCAATGGCGTCCAGCGCCGGGGTCGGTGTCGAACCGGCTGCGGCGATGAAGATCGCTGCGGCGGCGCGTTGCGAGATGCGCGCCGAGATTTCACGCCGCGCCAGCGGCATGACATGGGCCACCGCCGGAACGACCGTCCTGGCCAGGGGAATGTTGATGCCGCAAGGTCCGAGCGCGAATTCGTCGCGCGTGCCGAGCTGGACGGCGCGGCCGATCGCGGCATTGGCATTGGCATAGGTGAAGGAAAGCTGGCCGCGCACGCAAGCAACCGAGATGTTTTCGGCGAGCAGCGCTTCGGCTGACGGGTTGGCGAAGATGATGGTCATGTCTTCGGCGACGATCAGCACCGGATGGTCGAGGCTTTCGATGATGGAGCGGAAGATTTCGGCCTTGCGCCGCTCGGCCTCGAACAGGTCGCCGATGGTCACCGCGCGCCGCACATGCGGCGCCAACAGGCAGACAAGCTCGATATCCTCGCGGGAAATCTGGCGCCTGTCCTTGTCGGTAACCACCATCAGCGTGCCGATCCGGGTCGGCCGCTTCATCAACGCCACCCAGAAGAAATCGTCCAGGCGGTTGGGTTGCACCCATTCGCGCACGATGCGGCTTTCGAGCCATCTCTGTCGCGTATCCGGACCTTGCAGGGCGTAGATCGAATCGACGGTGAACGGCACGTCGATCTCCATCTTGGGAACCGCCGCATAGAACGGCACTTGCGAGCCGTAGTCATGCTTCAACGGCTCAAGAACTGCGGGATCGCCGCAAGACACCGAAAACCGCGCGGAGCTGCTGATCGTGTCGATGACGGCGAGCATGGCAAGCTGGCCTTCCGCCAGGTTGCAGATGGCCTCGAGTGTCGCCTGCCAGCGGTCGACGTCGGCAATCGAATCGTAGATCGCCTCAACGACCTGCGGCAATGCGCGACCGGCCGTGCCCGCCAGCGATGACATGAGCCCCTCTCATTTGCCGTCCTTGAGGCAACGAAGCTTCAACTCCTAGAATAACGCTGCGTAAGGTTGCCAACAACCCATTTCATCTGCTTCGGGCGGCCGCGAAAATAGCATGAACGTATCGCTTTCCCGTCAGCCATTTGCTCGCCGGTTGCGGCAAGACCCTTGCCTTCGCAATGCCGTGACGCCATAAGCAGGAACAGGCGCCGCAGCCGCCGCGAGGACTTGCTTCAAGGACTTGCCACGAGGATTTGGATGAAGACTTTCCTTCTGCAGTTTTTCACCTGGTGGAACAGCCAGACATTGGGAACGCGCTTCCACACCTGGCGGCACGGCAAGAAGGTCGGGCAGGACGAGGTTGGCAACGTCTACTATGAGGGCGGCGTCGATTCGGAAGGCCGCACCCGCCGCTGGGTCATCTACCGCGACTATTCGGAAGCCTCGGCGATTCCGCCCGGCTGGCATGGCTGGATCCATCACCGTGTCGACGTTGCGCCGCCAAGCGAAGACTACAAGCCACGCGACTGGCAAAAGCCGCATGTGCCGAACCTCACCGGCAGCCCCGCGGCCTATCGCCCGAAAGGCTCGGTGCTGACCAACCAGCATCGTCCGCAGGTGACGGGCGACTACGACGCCTGGACGCCTGGTTCGTGATCGATCGCCGCGACACGCGCGCGGTCCCCACGGGGGCGGTCCCCACGAGGGCGGTCCCCACGAGGGCGGTCCTTTGTCGCCACAATTGCTGTTTAGCTGTTTGCTGATCCGACAGCAGCAACTAGCCTTGGCGTTAAGAGAATCACCCGGGCGCAAACCACCGGACCTTGCATGAGCATGTTCAGCCGAATTTTGACGGGCGGATTAACCGCGGTCGTTCTCGCTTCTATGGTGGCGCTTGCTGCTGCGCAGGAGTTGGCGCCGCCTGCGCCGGACGCGTCGGTGGCGCCTGCAGCACCCGCAGTATCCGAGCGCATCACCAATCCCGTCGCTGAATTCGCCGGCATCGACAAGATCACCGGTCGTATCATCACCTTCGATGTTTATATCGACGAGACGGTGCAGTTCGGCGCTTTGCAGGTGACGCCGCGCATCTGCTATTCGCGGCCCGAAAACGAAGAGCCGAAGACGGATTCGTTCGTCGAGGTCGACGAGATCACGCTCGACCGGAAAATACGCCGTATCTTCACCGGCTGGATGTTTGCCGAAAGCCCCGGGATCAACGCCGTCGAGCATGCCGTCTATGATATCTGGCTGAAGGGCTGCAAGCAGAAGTCCGACGTGCCGGCACCCGCCGCCCCCAAAACCAACTAGAATCTGTCAGTGCGCGGCGGATACCGCGCCCTGCGGAACCGCCGCGTTGCCCGAGCGTTGGTGCCTCTCTACGGAGGAGGTTGCCATGATGATGGCCAACAAGAACGAACTTCTCGACATCGAAAGGGGATTCTGGAGCGGCGGTGCCGACTATTTCAAGGCCAATGCCGATACCGACTGCCTGGTGGCCTTCCCGCAGATGGCGCGGGTGATGAGCAATACCGATCTGGCCGCAACTGCCACGGATCCGAACCGCTGGCGCGATCTCGACATCGATCTCAAGGGCATCATCGAGCCGGGCAGCGACATCGTCATGCTGACCTACGAGGCGCGTGCGACGCGGCAAGATGGCGAAGCCTATGCGGCGCTGGTCAGCACCGGCTATGTCCATCGCGTCAATGGCTGGAAGATGATGTTCCACGCACAGACGCCGCTGGTGACGGCAGCAAAAGGCTGACCGGCCGCAAGAGCAATTCCGGGAAAGTGTGAACGGCTTTCCGTCCGGAATTTTGTTTCTGTGAAACGATGAACCATACCAGTTTATGGAAAAAACACGGCCTCGCCCTTCAGCGCCTCGGCCAGCATCTTCTCGTACTTGCCGCGCGGCACGTCGATTGCACCGAAGCGTTTGAGATGCTCGGTGGTGAACTGCGTATCGAGCAGTGCAAAGCCACGCGCCTTCAGGCGTTCGACGAGGTGAACCAGGCAGGCCTTTGATGCGTCGGTCTCCCTGGCGAACATGCTCTCGCCGAAGAACACGCGGCCGAGCGATACGCCGTAGAGCCCCCCGACCAATCGGTCGTTGTGCCAGGCCTCGACCGAATGGCAATGGCCCATCCGATGCAACTCGATATAGGCTTCGCGGATCGGCGCGTTGATCCAGGTCGACCGACGTTCCTCGCGCCTTTCGGCGCAGGCCTCGATCGTCGCCTCGAAGTCGAAATCGATGCGGAACTCGAACAGGTTCTTGCGGATCGTCTTTCTCAGGCTTTTCGGTATGTGGAACCCGTCGAGCGGAATGATGCCGCGCGTCTCCGGCCGCACCCAGAATACTTCGGGGTCATTGGCGCTTTCGGCCATCGGGAAGACGCCGGAGGCATAGGCTTTGAGCAAAAGGTCGGTCGGGATGCGATAACCGGGTGCGTAGGGACGGGTCATCGCTTCGCCCCTGTATCACTCGCCTTCGGCCAGGTATTTTTCCAGCCAGTGGATATCGTAGTCGCCATTAGCGATGTCGGCGTTGCCAACGAGGTCGCGAAACAGTGGCAGCGTCGTCTTGATGCCGTCGACGACGAATTCGTCGAGCGCGCGCCGCAGCCGCATCATGCATTCGACGCGGTTGCGGCCATGCACGATCAGCTTGCCGATTAGGCTGTCGTAGTAGGGCGGGATCTTGTAGCCGGAATAGACGCCGGAATCGACACGGATGCCGAGGCCGCCCGGCGTGTGGAAATGGGTGATGGTGCCCGGCGAGGGGGTGAAGGTGCGCGGATCCTCGGCATTGATGCGGCATTCGATGGCATGGCCGTGGAAGCGGATGTCCTCCTGGCGCACCGAAAGTCCGCCGCCCGAGGCGACGCGGATCTGCTCGTGCACGAGGTCGATGCCGGTAATCGCCTCGGTCACCGGATGTTCGACCTGCAGGCGCGTGTTCATCTCGATGAAATAGAACTCGCCGTCCTCATAGAGGAATTCGATGGTGCCGGCGCCGGAATAGCCGAGATCGGCGATCGCCCTGGCGCAGACGCCGCCAATATGCGCGCGCTCCTCGGCATTGAGCGCCGGCGAGGGCGCTTCTTCCCAGACCTTCTGGTGGCGGCGCTGCAGCGAGCAGTCGCGCTCGCCGAAATGCACGCCGCGCCCGGCGCCGTCGCCGAACACCTGCACTTCGATATGGCGCGGCTTCTGCAGATATTTCTCGATATAGACTGCGTCGTCGCCGAAGGCCGCACCCGCCTCCGAGCGTGCCGTCTGCAGCGCCACCTCGAGATCGGCCTCGCTACGCGCCACTTTCATGCCGCGCCCGCCGCCGCCGGCCGACGCCTTGATGATTACGGGGTAGCCGATCGCGGCGGCAATGCGCTCGGCTTCCTTGTCCTCGGTGACCGCGCCGTCGGAGCCGGGCACCACGGGAATGCCGAGGCGTTTTGCGGTACGCTTGGCCTCGATCTTGTCACCCATGATGCGGATATGGTCGCCGGTCGGGCCGATGAAGGTGATGTTGTGCGCGGCGAGGATGTCAGCGAACTTGGCGTTCTCCGACAGAAAACCGTAGCCGGGATGCACCGCGTCGGCGCCGGTGATCTCGCAGGCGGCGACGATCTGGTGGATGTTGAGATAGCTGTCGCGCGACGGCGGCGGGCCGATGCAGACGCTCTCGTCGGCGAGACGCACATGCATGGCGTCGGCGTCGGCGGTCGAATGCACCACCACCGTCTGGATGCCGAGCTCCTTGCAGGCGCGCAGCACCCTGAGGGCGATTTCGCCGCGATTGGCGATGAGGATTTTCTGGAACATCTTTCGCCTGTTCCCGGCTCTACTCGATCACGACGAGCGGCATACCATATTCGACCGGCTGCGCATCTTCAAACAGGATCGCCGTCACCGTGCCGGCGCGCGGCGAGGGGATCTGGTTCATCGTCTTCATTGCTTCGATGATCAGCAGCGTCTGGCCTTCCTTGACCTTCTGGCCGATTTCGATGAACGGCCTGGCGTCAGGCGACGGTGCCAGATAGGCGGTGCCGACCATCGGCGAGGCAACGGCGTTCTTCGACACGTCGGGCGTCGCCGGCGCGGCCGCTGCCGCAGGCTGCGCGGCTGCCGGGGCATAGGCCGGCTGAGCTGTGGCGACGGCATGGACGGCCGGGGCCTGCCGCGAGACGCGCACCTTCAGATCGCCCAGCTCGACCTCGATCTCGGTCAGGTTGGTGTCGTTCAGTATGCCCGCCAGATCGCGGATCAGCTGCTGGTCAACACCGTTCTTCTTTATCGACATTTTCGAGCCTTCTGTTTGTTGGCCGGTCATAGGCGTGCAGCCAGCGCCTGCAGCGCCAGCGTGTAGCCGAGCGGCCCGAACCCGCAGATCATGCCGACGGCGACCGGCGCGACCATGGACACGTGGCGGAATGGTTCCCGCGCGTGGATGTTGGAGAGATGCACCTCAGCGACCGGCAGCGGCGCGACAGCGCGGATGGCATCGTGAATGGCGATCGAGGTATGGCCGTAGGCGCCCGGATTGATGACGATCGCGGCGGCCTTGTCGGCGGCCTCCTGGATCCAGTCGACGAGGTCGCCCTCATGGTTCGACTGGCGGAAATCGATCTCCAGCCCAAGTGCGGCACCTGCCTGCTTGCAGTCGTCGGCGATCGCGGCAAGCGTCTTGCCGCCATAGATGCCTGGCTCGCGCTTGCCGAGCGCGTTGAGATTGGGGCCGTTCAGGACGAAAACCGTTTTCAAAATATGCCGACCTTTCCCGGCGCGGCTAAGCCGGCGCGCCGGACCCTCTATAATGGGCATAGACGCTGGCGAAAAGAGCGCAAGTGCGTTCTTTCGCCGTCCACAACAGCCGGAAAAACGGCCGGTGCCGGAAACCCGCAGCCTAATCGAAACCCGAATGCTGATCAGAGCGCGGCCTTCGCCGCCTCGATCTTTTCGGCCAGCACTTCCTGGCCAAGCGCGCCGAACACCACCTCGTTGCCGACGACATAGGACGGCGTTCCGGTGATGGCGAGCTTGGTGGCGAGGTCATAGGTCTTGGAGAAGGCCTCGGTGATGCTCGGGTCCTTCATCTTTTCGCGCAGCGCCGCCTCGTCGGCGCCGAGCGACAGCGCCACCTTGATTGCCGCCGCCTCGGTGGCGCGCCCCTGGCCGCCGAGCAGCGCATTGTGGAATTCGCCGTATTTCTCCGGCTTCATCAAATGGAAGGCCATCGAGACGACGCTCGCCTTCTGCGAATCCGGGCCGAGAATCGGGAACTCCTTGAGTACGAAGCGCAGGTCCGGATCGGCCTTGGTCAGCGCGCGCATGTCGTCGATGGCGCGTTTGCAGTAGCCGCAATTATAATCATAGAATTCGACGATGGTGACCTTGCCGTTCGGATTGCCGACAACACCGTCGAATGAGGAATTGAAGATCTGGTCCTTGGCGTCTTTGATGACGCCGAGACTGGCGACGCGCTGTTCTTCCTTCTGCTTGGCCTCGAGTGCCTGCTGTGCCTCCAGAAGCACTTCCGGGTTCTTCAGGAGATAGTCGCGGACGATGCCTTCGACTTCGGTGCGGTCGAGCTTGGTACCCGAGGACGCCGTCTGGGCAAGCTGCGCCGTGCCGGCCTTCGCCGTCTGCGGATTGCCGGCGACGAAGCCGAACGCCAGCATGGCGAGAGCCGCTGCCACTCCGGTAGTGCCCAGCAGAATTGCCTTGGTCATGATCCTCGATCCTCTTGCCCGTGTTCGGGTCCGCCCGGTTTGGCTGTGTCGCAGCCTGCGTCCGAAAGGTTCACTTCTTCTTACCTGATGGTGCGTAGTTTATAATGTCCTGCGCGCGAAGCCAGCCCGGCTCGCCCCGCTTCATGCTCTGCTGCGCCCGCATGGCGAAGATTTTCGCATTCTTGTAGTCGCCGGAATAGAAATGCCCTTCGGCGGTTGCAAGCTCGGCGGCCGGGATGTTGCCGAGTTCCCCGTAAGCCTGTGCCAGATAGCGGTATCCGGCGGCGTTTTCGCGATCCCGTCCGAGGCCGGTGTTGATCTGCGCCACCGCCTTCTTCAGCGAATCCTGCGTGCCGATCGCCATCAGCGCCTGGCCGTAAGAGACCGGCAGCAGCCCCGATCGCGCCGGATCGAGGCTGACCGACTTGGCATAGGCGTCCGCCGCATCCTTCGGCCGGTTCGCCTTCATCAGGATGTCGCCGCGTAATTCCTGGAAATAGGGATTTTTCGGCTGTTCCTTGATCAACGCGTTGGTCTTGGTGAGCGCCGACGCCAGATTGCCGAACAGATAGGTCATCTGCGCGTCGCCATAGCGTGAGGCGACGCTGCCGGGGTTCTTGCGCATCAATCGCGACGCCGCCGCCTGGCCCTGCATGTAGGCGGCGATCTTTATGCGCATCATGTCGTGGCGCTGCTGCAGTGCCGGCGGGTCGACCTTGTCGACGTAAGGGCTCTGCTTCACCAGCACTTCGAGATTGGCGATACGCTCCTGCGGCATCGGATGGCTGATCCTGTAGGGATCGACTTGCGCGCCCGAGAGCGACAATGCGTTCTGGAAGCGGCCAAACGTCTTCAGCATGCCCATGCCGGACTGGCCGGTTGCATTGAGATAGGTGATCGCCGAACGGTCGGCGGTCATCTCTTCGGTGCGCTGATAAGCGAGGATACTGCGTTGCGCCATCTCGCCGCCGCCGGCCACCACGCCCATGCCGGCGCCGGCGAGACCGCGGCTGTTGCTGGTGGCGCCGGCCACCATGGCGCCGGCGCCAAGCAGCGTCGCCAGGATCGCCATCGTCTTGGCGCGCTCGAGCTGTTCTCGCAATTTCTGCTGGTGTCCGCCGGCGATATGGCCGGCCTCGTGGGCAATGACGCCAATGATCTCGTTGGGCGTTTCGGCCGTCATCAGCGCGCCGGTGTTGATGAACAGGCGGCGGCCGGCAACAAAGGCGTTGAAGCTCTGGTCGTTGACCAGCACGATGTTGATGGCGTCGCCCGACAAGCCCGCCGCCTTGAAGATCGGCCGCGCGTAATCGCGCACCAGCGCCTCGATCTCGGCATCGCGCACAACCGGCACATTCTGCGCAAAGGCATTGACCGAGCCGGCCATGGCGACCACCGCGGCAAGCGAAAGCGTCGCGAGGGCGCGCGCTGTCCTGGCGATCGTCGATTTGGGTCGGCTCAACATGGCAGGTCCACTGGTAGACGAGTGGGCGAAGGATGAAAAGTCGGCAGCCTAAACTTACCGAACTTGTGATCCCCACACCAATCGGGCATTTGTGCGGCGCGGCCAGCATGGCCGGCACGTGCGGACAAGTGTGGTGGATTGAAAAATGGTTGTTTCGCTTTCGCGCCGCGGCGCGGTCGAACCGTTCCATGCCATGGACATCCTGGCCGAGGCGAATCGGCTGAAAGCCAAGGGCCTGCCGGTCGTTTCCATGGCCGTCGGCCAGCCTTCCGATCCGGCGCCGGCCGGGGTTCGCGAAGCGGCGGCCAATGCCTTGAAAGCAGGCCGCATCGGCTATACCGACGCGCTGGGCCTCGCCGGCCTGCGCAAGGCGATCGCGGCGCATTATGGCGAGCACTACGGGCTTGACGTTTCGCCCGAGCGGATAGCCGTCACCACCGGATCGTCGGCTGCCTTCAACCTCGCTTTCCTGGCAATGTTCGATCCAGGCGACCGCGTCGCCATCGCTGCGCCCGGCTATCCTGCCTATCGCAACATCATGGCCGCGCTCGGCATCGACATCGCCGAGATCGAGTTGGACGGCGGCGCCTATCTGCATGCCGAGCACCTGCAAGCCGCGCATCGCGAAAAACCGCTGAAGGGCGTGCTGTTCGCCAGCCCGGCCAACCCGACCGGCGCGGTCATCCCCGCCGGCGATCTCGAGGCGCTGGTCGAGACGGCGCAAGAGCTCGGCATCGCCGTCATGTCGGACGAAATCTATCACCGGCTGGCCTATGCGGCGCCCGACACGACGGCGCTTGCTTTCGGCGCGGATGTGACGGTGATCAATTCCTTCTCGAAATATTATTGCATGACCGGCTGGCGCATCGGCTGGATGGTGCTGCCGCAGGAACTGGTGCGGCCGGTCGAGCGCATCGCCCAGAGCCTCTACATCTCGCCGCCCGAACTGTCCCAGATTGCCGCGATCGAGGCATTCAAGGCGACGCCAGAGCTGGAAGCGGTGAAGGCGCGCTATGCCTGGAACCGCGAGCTCCTGATGCAACGCCTGCCGGAGCTCGGCTTTGCTTTGGCCGCGCCTATGGACGGCGCGTTCTACGCCTTCTGCGACGTCACCAGGCACACCAATGACAGCATGGCGTTTGCGCGCCGGATGCTTGCCGAGGCGCATGTGGCGGCGACGCCGGGCCGCGATTTCGACCCGCTGCAAGGCCATCGCACGATGCGCTTTTCCTATGCCGGCAGCCACGACGACATGGTCGAGGCGATGGCGCGTATCGAACGCTGGCTGAAGTAGCGGGGGCGACGATGCCGGAGCTTGAACAGGCGCCTCAACTTGAACAGGCGCCACAGCTTGAACAGGCGTTGCGCGAGGTCGCCGCCGAAATGGCGGAGCGTACCGATCGCGGCGACGTCGCCAGCTATATTCCCCAGCTCGGCAAGATCGATCCGAAAAAATTCGGCATCGCCGCGGTGACCAATGACGGCCGCGTGCTGACCGCGGGCGATGCCGACGAGGCGTTTTCGATCCAGAGCATCTCAAAGGTGTTCACGCTGACGCTGGCGCTCGGCAATGTCGGCGACGCGCTGTGGCAGCGGGTTGGGCGCGAACCTTCGGGCAATCCGTTCAACTCGATCGTCCAGCTCGAGCACGAGAACGGCATTCCGCGCAATCCATTCATCAATGCCGGCGCCATCGTCGTCTCCGACATCCTGCTTGCCGGCCATCAGCCGCGCGAGGCGATCGGCGAGATCCTGCGCTTCATCCAGTTCCTGGCCGATGACGACACCATCATCATCGACCGCGAGGTCGCGGCGTCCGAACGCGCGACCGGCTTTCGCAATTTCGCGCTTGCCAATTACATGAAATCGTTCGGGAATCTCCACCATGCGCCGGAACTGGCGCTGGGCGTCTATTTCCACCATTGCGCTATCGCCATGAGCTGCCGGCAACTGGCCCTGGCCGGCCGCTTCCTCGCCAATGGCGGCAAGAACCCGGCGACCGGGCATTCCGTCGTCTCGGCAGAGCGCGCCCGCCGCATCGGCGCGATGATGCTGACCTGCGGCCACTATGACGGCTCCGGCGACTTCGCTTTCCGCGTCGGCATTCCCGGCAAGAGCGGCGTTGGCGGCGGCATATTGGGGATCGTGCCGGGCGTCGCCTCGCTTGCCGTCTGGTCGCCCGGCCTTAATGCCAACGGCAATTCCAGGCTGGGCTCGATCGCGTTGGAAAAATTGGCGAAGACGATGAACTGGTCGATCTTCGCGCCATAAGCATTTTGCAGCCAAATGGAATCATTTGGCGTCCGCACAAATGCGGCAAAACAAACAGTTAGACCGCAAGCCCCAATTAAATTAAAATCCTTTCCGCTCTGGTGCCTGCCCCCTCATTTGGCCCAAAAAAAACCCCGCGCGCCCCCCCGGCCGCGCGGGATTTTTTTTAATCAGAAAGTCTGGCTAATGCACGGAAAGGCTTAGAAAAAGCCCTTCCGTTGCCACCAGCCGGCACGCTTCGGCTTGTCCTCAGCCTTTGCTTCCTCGGTCTTTGCCTCGTCGGGGACGATCGAGGAGACGACCGGCACGACCGGAGCATCCACCGGTACGGGCTTGCGCCGCGACGGCCGGACCTTCGGCGTTTCCTCGGCAGCCGCCGCTTCGGTCTCCTGCGGAACCGGCGTGGGGGTCTCGCCGGAAGTCACTGAGGCGGCCTCGGCAGCCGATGTATCGGCGCCCGCAATCTCGGCAACCGCATCCGCCGCAACCTTCTTCGGCTTGGCGGCACGGCGCGGCTTCTTCGGCTTTTCGGCGCTCGGCATGTCGTCGTTCGCCGGAGCGAGCACCGCAAGCTCTTCGGCCGGCGGCGCACCTTCCGGCTCGCCGGTTACGGGCTCTGCTTCCGACACGGCACCTTCCGTCATGGCGGCTGGCTCGCCGGGGGCAGCTTCCAAGCCGTCCTCGCCGTCCTCACGACGATTGCGCTTGCCGCCGCGCTTGCCGCGCCGGCGCTTCTTGCCGTGACCGTCGTCCGCCGCTTCCGCCGTTTCGGCAACACCGGCCGGCGTTTCACGTTCCGCTTCGGCGCCTTGATCGCCGGCGGCTACGAAGGCATCGTCTATCGGCGCCGAAACGGAAGCACCTTCCACAGCAGCGCCATGCTCGCGATCGGCGTGTTCACGTTCCCCGTGTTCACGATCCCCGTGTTCACGATCCTTGCCGCCGCGCCGTCTGCGGCGCTTGCGGCGCTTGCGATCGCGGCCTTCGCCGTCCTCGCCGGACCTTGGCTGCTGCGGCTGCTGGGCAGGGCGTGGCTGCTCGGCCTGCACCGGTGCCTCGTCTTCCTCTTCGATGACGATCTCGTCCTCGGGTTCTTCCGGCTCGACATAGGCCGGGAACGTGCGCGCCTCGACAAAGCCTTCCGGCTTTTCGGCCAGCGCGCCGCGGAAGATGGCATAGTGTTGTGCACCGACCGCGTCATCGGCTTCGATGGTGATGGTCACGCCGAAGCGGTGCTCGAATTCCACCAGCGTGCCGCGCTTGTGATTGAGCACATAGAGCGCGGTCGCCGCCGGCGTCCGCACCGTGATGTGGCTGCGCGAATCCTTGAGCAGGAATTCCTCGATTGCCCGCACCACCATCAGCGCGACCGACGAATCGGAGCGCACATGGCCGGTGCCGCCGCAATGCGGGCAAGGCTTCATGGTCGATTCCAGCACGCTGGCACGGATGCGCTGGCGCGACATCTCCATCAGGCCGAAATGCGAGATGCGGCCGACCTGGATGCGGGCACGATCGTTCTTGAGGTGATCCTTCAGCCGCTTCTCGACGGAGCGGTTGTTGCGGTTCTCCTCCATATCGATGAAGTCGATGACGATGAGGCCGGCGAGATCGCGCAGCCTCAATTGCCGGGCGACTTCCTCGGCGGCTTCCAGATTGGTGTGAAGTGCGGTGTCCTCGATCGAGTGCTCCTTGGTGGAACGGCCCGAATTGACGTCGATGGCGACCAGCGCTTCCGTCTGGTTGATGATGATGTAGCCGCCGCTCTTCAGCGTCACCTGCGGCTGCAGCATGCGGTCGAGCTGCGCTTCGATGCCGTTGCGCACAAAGATTGGCGTCGTGTCGCGGAACGGCTGAACCACCTTGGCGTGGCTCGGCATCAGCATGCGCATGAAGTCCTTGGCCTCACGGTAGCCTTCTTCGCCGGAAACCAGGATCTCGTCGATATCCTTGTTGTAGAGGTCGCGCACCGAGCGCTTGATCAGGCTGCCTTCCTCATAGACCAGGGCAGGGGCCGTCGATTGCAGCGTCAGATTGCGAACATTTTCCCAAAGTCGCATCAAATATTCGTAGTCGCGCTTGATCTCTGCCTTGGTGCGGCTTTCGCCGGCCGTACGCAGGATGACACCCATGCCTTGCGGCACTTCGAGATCGGCGACCACTTCCTTCAGCCGCTTGCGGTCCTGCGCATTGGTGATCTTGCGCGAAATACCGCCGCCGCGTGCCGTGTTCGGCATCAGCACCGAATAGCGGCCGGCCAGCGACAGGTAGGTGGTCAGCGCTGCACCCTTGTTGCCGCGCTCTTCCTTGACGACCTGTACCAGCAGGATCTGCCGGCGCTTGATCACTTCCTGAATCTTGTACTGGCGGCGCACCGGCTTGCGGCGGTTGCGCACTTCTTCGAGCGCGTCTTCAGCGCCGACCGATTCGATCTCGTGATCGTCCGGATGCGAGGATTGCACCTCCTCCAGCATGCCGCGATCATTGTCTTCGGACGTCGCTTCGCCGCTTGTCTCGGCCCCGCCTGTCTCGACTTGTGGGACGGCTTCGGAGATTACGTCGGCATCGACGCTGGCAGCGATGGAACTCGATCCGCCTTCGGAAGGCTCGGTCTCGCCGCTATCAGCGACTTCTTCAATCTGTCCAGCGGCATCCTCGCTCTGTCCGGCAGTGTCGGACGTGGTGTTGTCGGCAACGGCATCCAGCTTTTCTGCGACGGCATCTTCGCCGTTCTCGCCATTCTCACCGTCGGCCGCGCCTGCCTCGCGCCTGTGCTCGCCGCGGTCGCGGCTCTTGCCGCCGCGCCGGCGTCCGCGCTTGCCACGGTCGCGGCTCTGGCGGTCCTCGCCTTCGGCTTCCTCGTCCTCTTCGTCCTGGGCTTCCTGTGCTTCCGCACGCAGCAGCGCCTGACGGTCGGCGACCGGAATCTGGTAGTAGTCGGGATGTATTTCACTGAAGGCGAGGAAACCGTGACGGTTGCCGCCATATTCGACAAAGGCTGCCTGGAGGGAAGGTTCGACGCGCGTTACGCGGGCGAGATAGATGTTTCCTTTGAGCTGCTTCTTGTCCTGGGATTCAAAGTCGAATTCTTCAATACGGTTACCGCGAACGACGACAACGCGTGTTTCCTCCGGGTGGGAGGCGTCTATCAGCATTTTGTTGGGCATTATTTCGTTTCCTCCCGGCAGCCGTCGGCCGCAGCTTGCAGGACACTGCCCGCTGCCGTGGACCTGGAACATGGGTGCCGGACAATTGAACGTCCGCCGGCCGCTGCCTGAGCGCCATGGCGGTGCCGCCCGCAGCCGTAGTGGCGCGGTTTGTTGCGGACCTTTCCATGATTGCGCTTGAAGCCATCGTCACCAGCAGAACCTTTTGAACCAAAGCCCGGAAAAAACCGGACCAGCTTGTTTGCTCATACAGAGCCGGCACGGGACAATCCCGGCCGTTTTGCTCACGCAGGCGATTCCCCCGCCACGGGAGCACGCCTGCGAAAATCGTCGCGATCACCGATGCCTTCTTCGCCTGAAGCGAAAGGAGCCGTCTTGCGTCTGACCTGTAGCAGGAAGCTGCGGAGGAGGACGGTTCCAGGATTGCAGTGATCCACCATCGCTTTTATGATTTGGCGGGTTGGAAGGCAACCCCGATTCCCGATGCCGGCAAAAAGCCGTTCCGCAGCGGAAGCCCCGGTTCCAAGCCTTCCATGAAAAGGCTTGGTTAACCTTCTCTGGATACCAATCGTTAATCGAGTTCGCGGCCTGCCAGCACTTTGACAAGCAATAGGGCACTTCGACAAGCGATCGGGCATGACGCCAACGGGAGCGATTGGTAGAAAGATGGGACTGGCAGGCTTCGCAGACAAGGGCCGTCATCATGGAGGCTGGTTCTTCCGCACCGCCTGCCTGCTGCCGCTGATCCTGGCTTGCCTGGTCTTTTCGCCGCTTTCGCGTGCTGCCGACGCACCGCTCGGTGCCATAAGCTACAAGATGGCCGGCGATGCCACCAAGATGCGTATCGTCATCAATTTCGACCGCGAGCCCGACATCAAATGGTTCCTGCTGCGCGGCCCCAATCGCCTGGTCATCGATCTCCCGGCCACGAGATTCGCCCTCAATGCCAAGGATATGAAGCCGCGCGGGCTTGTCCGCGCCGTGCGTTACGGCGGACTCGGCGAGGGGAAATCGCGGCTGATTCTCACCGGCAAGGGACCGTTCGCCGTCGACAATCTCGACGTGCTCAAGAACGATGACGGCAACGGCTACCGCATCGCCATCGACATGTCGGCGGCCTCGCAGCGGGAATTCGACGCAGCGCTCGCCAATCAGGCGCTGACCACCGGTTCGACGGTCTCCGCCGACAAGGCCGGCAGGGTCGGTACCGGGCCGGTCTCCAATCCGGGCCATCGTTTCACCGTCGTCATCGATCCCGGCCATGGCGGCATCGACGGCGGCGCCGAGGGCCTGAACGGGACGGTCGAGAAGAACGTGACGCTCGCCTTCGCCATGGAACTGCGCGACAAGCTCGCCGCCGGCGGCAAATACGACGTGTTCCTGACACGTGAGACCGACGTGTTCCTGCGGCTCGACGACCGCGTGCGCATTGCCCGCCAGCATGAGGCCGACCTGCTCATCTCGATCCATGCCGACACGATCAGCCTCAAGGGCATTCGCGGCGCAACGGTCTACACCGTGTCCGACAAGGCTTCCGATCCCGAGGCGCAGGCGCTTGCCGACCGTGAAAATCTTTCCGACCAGTTCGCCGGCATGGAGATCAAGGACGACAGCAAGGAAGTGACCGATATCCTGATCGACCTGATCCGCCGCGAGACGCATAATTTTTCGATGAGCTTCGCCCATACTCTCGTCGGACAGCTTTCCACCAGCGTCGGTCTGATCAACAACCCGCAGCGTTCTGCCGGCTTCAAGGTGCTGAAAGCGCCGGACGTTCCATCCGTGCTGGTCGAACTCGGCTATCTGTCGAACGCCAAGGACGAAGCGCAATTGCTCAGCGCCGATTGGCGCAACAAGGCGACCCAGAGCATAACCAACGCCGTTGCCCTATTTGCTTCGGCCAAGAGCGGAACGGGGGCCGGAGGCTGAAATGTCCGCCGGCGCCCACAACCTGAAGCAGCGTTGCACGGCGACAACACCCTGTGCTTTTATTTCCGGCATTCGAAACCGAAATTCCACGCTGCCGTATTTTGCCCACATGGTCGCGACATGGGTTTTGCGATTACGGTTTGGGATCGTCCCGAAAGCTTGCGCGAAGGGCGGCTTCGTTTAGGAAATTCCCGAACCAAGGACTGGAGCGGGTATGATTCGTCTCATTGGCTATTTCTTCGGCATCGGCACGACGCTGGCCCTTTTGGTCGCGGCGGGCGTGGCGATCTATATCGGCCATTTGTCGAAGGACCTGCCCGATTACGAGGTGCTGGCCAAATACGAGCCGCCGGTGACGACCCGCATCCACGCGTCGGATGGCGCGCTGATGGCCGAATATGCGCGTGAGCGGCGGCTTTATCTGCCGATTCAGGCGATCCCGGATCGTGTCAAGGCGGCCTTCCTGTCGGCCGAGGACAAGAACTTTTACAATCACCCCGGCATCGACGTGACCGGCCTTGGCCGGGCCATTGTCGTCAACCTGCAGAATGTTGGCTCGGGAAAGCGCCAGGTCGGCGCCTCGACCATCACCCAGCAGGTGGCGAAGAACTTCCTGTTGTCTTCAGACCAGACCTACGAGCGCAAGATCAAGGAGATGATCCTCGCCTTCCGCATCGAGCAGGCCTACTCGAAGGATCGCATTCTCGAGCTCTATCTCAACGAGATTTTCTTCGGCTTCGGCGCCTATGGCGTCGCCGGTGCTGCGCTAACCTATTTCGACAAATCGGTGAACGAGCTCACCGTGGCCGAAGCCGCCTATCTCGCCTCTCTGCCGAAGGGGCCGAACAACTACCATCCCTTCAAGCATGCCGATCGCGCCTTGGAGCGCCGCAACTGGGTGATCGACCAGATGGTCGAGAACGGTTACGTCACGCATGAGGAAGGCGAGAAGGCCAAGGCCGAGCCGCTCGGCGTCACGCCGCGCCGCACCGGCAACTATCTCTTCGCCGGGGAGTATTTCACCGAGGAAGTGCGTCGCCAGATCATCGCGCGCTATGGCGAGAATGCGCTCTACGAGGGCGGCCTTTCCGTCCGCACGACGCTCGATCCGAAGATGCAGCTGATTGCCCGCAAGGCCATGCAGAACGGACTTATGAAGTTCGACACGCTGCGCGGCTACCGCGGGCCGGTCACGAGCATCGACGTTTCCGGCGACTGGGGCGTGCCGCTGGGCAACGTCAAGCGGTTGGAGGACGTGCCGGAATGGTCGCTCGCCGTCGTGCTCGACAGCTCGGCCACCGGCCTGTCCATCGGCCTGCAGCCGACGCGCCAGATCTCCGGCGAAATCGTCAAGGACCGCGTCGAAGGCACTGTCAGCAAGGAAGACATGAGCTTCGCCATGCGCCACGTGGTCGACGGCAGGACCGTCAAGGCGAAGTCGCCCGCCGACGTGTTGAAGCCGGGCGACGTGATTTTCGTGCAGAAGAACGACGGCTCGGACAACAGCTACAGCTTGCGCCAGGTTCCCGAAGTGGAAGGCGGCCTGATCGCCATGGACCCGCATACCGGACGCGTCCTGGCCATGGTCGGCGGTTTCTCCTACGCGCAATCGGAGTTCAACCGGGCGACGCAGGCCATGCGCCAGCCGGGATCGTCGTTCAAGCCGATCGTCTATTCGGCCGCCCTCGACAATGGCTATACCCCCGCCTCCGTGATCATGGACGGGCCGATCACCATCCAGAGCGGCAACACGACCTGGACGCCCAAGAACTACGACGGAACGGTGGCCGGCCCGGCGACGTTGCGCTCCGGCATCGAGAAATCGCGCAATCTGATGACGGTGCGGCTTGCCAACGACATGGGCATGAAGCTGGTCGTGGAATATGCCGAGCGTTTCGGCGTCTACGACCACCTGGCGCCGTATCTGCCGATGGCGCTGGGATCCGGCGAGACGACGGTGATGCGCATGGTGTCGGCCTATTCGATCATGGCCAATGGCGGCAAGTCGATCAAGCCGTCGCTGATCGACCGCATCCAGGATCGCTACGGCAAGACCGTCTTTAGGCAGGACGAACGCGGCTGCTCGAACTGCAATGCCGCCGAGTGGCAGGACCAGCCAGAGCCGGAGCTGGTCGACAACTCCGAGCAGGTGCTCGATCCGATGACCGCCTACCAGATCACATCGATGATGGAGGGCGTCGTGCAACGCGGTACCGGCGCCACCATCAACGAGCTTGGCCGTCACATCGCCGGCAAGACCGGAACGACCAACGACGAAAAGGATGCCTGGTTCATCGGCTATACGCCGAACCTCGTTGTCGGCCTCTATATGGGCTACGATCAGCCGAAAGGTCTTGGCAAGGGCGCGACCGGCGGCGGCCTTGCCGCGCCGATCTTCAAGGATTTCATGCGCGTGGCGCTGGATGGCACGCCCAATGTCGACTTCAAGGTTCCGGAAGGCATGAAGCTGATTGCGATCAATCGCAAGACCGGCATGCGAGCCAACGCGGGCGACGCCGGAACCATCACCGAAGCCTTCAAGCCGGGTACCGGTCCCGCCGACAGCTATTGGGTGATCGGCATGGGTGCGGACGGCTCCAACGCCACCGGCGGGGCGCTGTCGCCGCAGGCCAACCAGGCCATCCAGTCGGGCGGCGGCGGGCTCTACTGACAATCGCTACATCGGGTCGGGCCGACTTGACGATGATGGTCGAGCCGGCCCATTCCGCTTTACAGGGGCCGGTGCCGTCCCTATGTATCGCGCCATCAAGCCGCCATTTAGCAACAGGACAGAACAGCCAGCCATGCGCGCGGAAACGCAAAATATTGTCGACGAGATCAGGCAGGCGATAACCCTGCTGAGGAGGCATCTTTGACTGGGATCAAGCCATAAAGCGGCTTGAGTACCTGAATGTCCGTGCCGAGGATTCGAGCCTCTGGAACGAGCCGCTGGAAGCGCAAAAGCTGATGCGCGAGCGTCAGGGCCTCGAGGAAGGTATTGCCGCGGTCAAAGGCCTCACCCAGGCCCTGGAAGACAATATCGGCCTGATCGAGCTTGGCGAGGAAGAGGGCGACGAGGGCGTAATCGCGGAGGCCGAAGCGGCGATCCGCTCGATGCGCGGCGAGGCCAAGGCGCGCCAGATCGAAACGCTGCTGTCGGGCGAGGCTGACGCCAACGATAGCTATCTGGAAGTCCATGCTGGCGCCGGCGGCACCGAAAGCCAGGACTGGGCCTCGATGCTTCTGCGCATGTATACGCGCTGGGCCGAGCGCCGCCGCTTCAAGGTCGAAGTGCTGGAAGTACATGACGGTGAAGAAGCCGGCATCAAGTCCGCCACGCTGCTGATCAAGGGCCACAACGCCTACGGCTGGCTGAAGACGGAATCCGGCGTGCATCGTCTCGTGCGGATTTCGCCCTATGACAGCAATGCGCGCCGCCACACCTCCTTCGCCAGCGTCTGGGTCTATCCCGTCATCGACGATACGATCGACATCGACGTTTCCGAATCCGACGTCCGTATCGACACGTATCGGTCGTCGGGATCGGGCGGCCAGCACGTCAACACCACCGATTCGGCCGTGCGCATAACCCATCTCGCCACCGGCATCGCGGTTGCCTGCCAGGCCGAGCGCTCCCAGCACAAGAACAAGGCCAAGGCCTGGGAAATGCTGCGCTCGCGGCTTTACGAGGAAGAGCTGAAGAAGCGCGAAGCGGTGGCGGACGCCACGGAAGCGTCGAAGAGCGATATCGGCTGGGGCCACCAGATACGGTCCTACGTGCTGCAGCCCTATCAGTTGGTGAAAGATCTGCGCACCGGTGTCGAGAGCACCAGCCCGTCGAGCGTGCTCGACGGCGACCTCGATGATTTCATGGAAGCCTCGCTGTCGCAGCGGATCGAGGGTGGCGCCGGCGAAACGGTGGCCGATATCGACTGAGGCCGCCGGGCACCAATCCGGCAGGAATGTGGGTTCATCACGCGAGAGTTACGGCCATCGTGCGAGAGTGACGAGCTCTCAATTTGCACCTACCTGTCGTTCTACAACTTTGTTTTTCGTAGAGTTTTTCAAAATCGATTTCCGCTTTTGACGCGGATGCCTCGGGCCTGCCGGTGCCAAGCCTGGAACCAGCGCGAGCCAAATCCCGTTATTGGCGATCCCTCTGCCGGGGGTCGACGAGGTTCGTCAACCAGGGCGGCAGGTTGGTTCCGGCTGCAGAGGTCGGCGTTCGATTGCGACAGCAATTCCTTGCGCCAACCAAGGAATCAGCCCAGCATTCATGCGCTGGGGAGGAAAAAAGCATTTATGGCCGGACGCGGCGTATCTGCGACCTGACGATCCGGCCACTGGGAAGACACGTTCCGGGAACGGGCAAGCGAAATGCTTGACAACCGTTGATAGGAACTGCGCTCATGCCTGCTCTCACAACCAGACCGGCCCCAGTCGCCCGCACGGCGCGCCGACTCCTGAATTCACTTGTCGCGGCAGTGGTTTTGATTGCTGCCGCCATTCCATTTGCGGCGCCTGCTCTGGCGCATGATGCCAAGCCGACCGCGGCAATGCCGCAAGGCTGGAGCTATCCGTTCTCCTGCTGCTCGGGCTATGATTGCCGCGAGGTCTCTCAGACATCGATCAGCGAACGTCCCGAGGGCTATGTCATCAAAGGAACCGGGGAAGTCGTGGCCTATAGCGACAAGCGGATCAAGAATTCGCCCGACGGCGAATATCATTGGTGCTCCGTTGCCGGTGCCAATGACGGAAAGACCATCTGCCTGTTCGTGCCCCCATCGTCCTACTAGCGCATGACGCCCAAAAGCTTGCCCACGGGCTGACCCGAGCGTGTGCAGCGGTTTTGGATCGATGGGCCTTCGATCTGTGCATCGCAGGCTCACAGGTCTGCTGACCGGCAGTTGTCAGGAGCGTTTCTTTATGCTGCCTTTGCCGTACGGGGCGGCGGCATTGTGAGGGACCAATTCATGACCATCAAGGCAAGCTGCCACTGCAAGGCGACGACGTTCGAGGTTTCGCAAGCGCCGCAGACAGTGACGCGATGCACCTGTTCCTTCTGTTCGAAACGCGGTTCGTTGTGGGCCTATTACACCCCATCGCAATTCAGACTCACCAGCCCGCCGGAGAATGTTTCGTTCTACCAGTGGGGATCGAAAACCATAAAACACGGTTTTTGCGCCACCTGCGGCTGCGGCACCTTCACCGAGACGCCGGACTGGTCGACAGGCGAGCCGAATTTCGACAATCCGAAGATCAGCGTGAACTCGCGGCTGTTCGACGATTTCGATCTCGACAAGGTCGAAGTGGTGGTCATCGACGGCAAGAATCTCTGGTAGCCGATCGAATTGGGGTGGTCGCGCGAGCCGCTGCAGGCGTGTGGAATTGAGCCGGGGAAAGCCGCGGCAACGGCTTTTGCTGGTCCGTTTTTCGCCGCATTTCATGGTACAAGTCGCTGGAAGGGCTGATGCGGTGCGCCGTTGCGCGACCGTGGAATGGAGAGGGACCACCATATGAAAAAGATTGTGCTCGCCGTCGTGGCGACGGCTGTGCTCGTGAGCGCATGCACCACCGATCCCTACACCGGGGAACAGAAGGTTTCCAACACCGCTGCCGGCGCCGGTCTCGGTGCTTTGGCGGGTGCCGGGCTCGGCATGCTTGCCGGCGGTAACGACCGCCGCAACGCGCTGATCGGCGCGGGCATCGGCGCGCTTGCCGGCGGTGCCATCGGTGCCACCATGGACCAGAACGAGGCCGAACTGCGCCGACAGCTTCAGGGCACCGGCGTCAGCGTCACCCGCACCGGCGACCAGATCATCCTCAATATGCCGTCCGACATCACCTTCAACGTCGACCAGGACGCGGTGAAGGCCGGTTTCTATCCGGTGCTGAATTCGGTTGCCCTTGTGCTGAAAAAGTTCCGGCAGACCACCGTCGACGTGTTCGGCCACACCGACTCGACCGGCGGCGACGAGCACAATTTCGACCTGTCGCAGCGCCGTGCTTTGGCGGTCGCCAACTATCTGTCCGGACAGGGCGTCGATTCCCGCCGCTTCGCCGTCACCGGCTTCGGCAAGACGCGTCCGATCGCCTCCAATGCGACGGCTGCCGGCCGGGCTCAGAACCGCCGCGTCGAGATCCAGCTGTCGCCGCTCACCTGAGGCAAGCACATGAACCGAGAGCGGCCCCGCAAGGGGCCGCTCTAATGGTTATGCCGGACCACCGGCCGCCGGCGCCCTTCGTTCGCGATATCAGGACCGGGCCGGCTGATCGACAATTGCGGCAACGATCCGGCGCACGATCGGAAGCACAATCAGCAGGCTGGGAAACGCAACAAGCCATGAAGCGCCCCACGCATAGCTCCAGGCCGCTATAAACCCGTTCGTCCAGCCTGCGCCGATTGCCGTCGAAACCGCCGAGACAATCGAGGACATCAGAATCGAAAGAACCAACGGCATCACCACCGCGCCGTAGGAGGGCGGCAGCTTTCTCAACTTGAAGGCTCGGTCCGGTGATGCTTGCATCGAAATCTCCTAATAAAAAAATATGCGTAGGCGCTATTGTGAGGACGATCAGGCGGCATATGCCGTCTGCAGCGCCAATTCCCGAATGAAGCTTCGCAGCGAACGCGGCTCGCGGCCAAGCACGGCACGCAACGTCAGGCTGTTCCCGCCGAGGCCGTATTTGGCGTAGTGGCTGTGTACTTTGGCCAGCATCTGCAACTGCCGGTCCGTATAGGGAAGGCGGGCCTTCGCCGCCCAGTCCTGAAATGTCGGCTCGCCCGCCGAAACCGGCCGGCCAAGCGCTTCGCTCATCATGGCGACGACCTCTTCGCGGCTGTGCATACCGTCGGCGCACAGCTCGAGGGTCGCATAGGACAAACGCGCTTCGGTCAGTGCGATTGCCGCAACTTCAGCCACATCGCGATAGTCGACGCGGGCGAGCTTCGCCGTCCTTGGAAACGGCTCGGCGAAAACGCCGTGCTCGACGACGGACGGCCAGGCCGCCGCGATATTTTGCATGAAATTGGCCGGGTGCAGAATGGTGTACTCCATGTTCGTCGAATAGAGGGCAGCTTCAACGGGTACCTTGCTTGCATGGTTTTCCAGCCTCGTATTGGTCGGCTGGATCACCGACGAAAAGACGAACTTTCGAACGCCTGCTCGCGCCGCCGCCTCAACCATGGCAACCCCCATGGCGGCTTCGTCGGGAGCAAAGGCCGGTCCGATGTGAAAGACACCGTCGACACCTTCCACGGCCTGCTCAAGGCTCCGATGGTCGCGCAGATCTCCGATCGCGATCTCGGATGCACCGGCTTTCTGGGCTTTTTCGGCACTCGCGGCGTCACGAACAAGCGCCCGAATCCTGGCATTGCGGCGGACGAGTTCAGGCACCACCAAACCGGCAACGCGGCCTGCGGCGCCTACGATCAGGACCGTTGGACTGGGTGTTCGCATGACGATCTCCTTCCCTCAAGTCTGCCTTTCGGCCTATGCAGGGAAGATAAAATCTAGCGAACTGCGTTACAATTGATCGATTTTGCGATAGTTTCTCCCGATTTTCGGGAGAAAGGAGCGATGAGCCGGATAGATGATTTCGAAGCCTTCATTGCCATTGTCGAGCACGGCAGCCTGACGGCTGCCGCACGCCGGCTGAACCGCTCACTGCAGTCGGTCAGTCGGTCCTTGGCGACATTGGAGGAATCCATCGGGGTCGAGCTTCTGCACAGGACGACACGCCGCTCGACGCCGAGCGAAGCCGGAGCGGCTTTTTTCCAGCGCATCAAACCCGCCGTCGAGGAAATTAACGAAGCCAGGCTTCAGGCGGCCAACCGACGGTCGGAGCCGTCGGGCATCCTGCGTGTGAGTGCCCCGGTTCTGTTCGGCCCGGATTTCCTGATGCCGGTCATCGCCGACTGTATGCGGACATATCCCCGCGTCGAGGTTGACCTCCAGCTTTCCGATGAATTTGTCGATCTTGATGCCGAGGGTCTCGATTTGGCGGTCCGGATCGGCAATTTGCCGGATTCCAATTTACGTGCGAAGCGGCTGGGGGCGTTGCGGCGCGTCGTGTTCGGCGCACCTGCCTACTTCCAGCAACGCGGCCGACCGGCCCATCCGCTTGAATTGCGTGAGCACGATTGCATCGTACGAACTGTCGACGGCCGCCCGGGCGAATGGATGTTTCAGATTGAAGGCAAGCCCCGGTCGGTGAAGGTCGCGGGCACTTTCCGGTCGAATTTGATGATATCCATCTATGCAGCCGCGGTTCACGGATTGGGTCTGGGCTACTCGCCGCTTTGGCAGATAAAACACCTGGTGGACGACGGCCGCCTGGAACTGGTTCTGACCGAATTCGAGCCTGTGCCGGTGCCGATACACGCCGTGTGGCCGGAAGGCAGATCATCCTCCGCCAAAGTTCGCGCTTTTCTGGACCTGCTGGCATCCCGCCTGGAGCTCAAGAACCTTTAGGGCGCAAAACTAATCTGAGCGCCGATCTTACCTCATCGACATCAAGTTCGTGATCAGAACTGCCTTGGCGGCGTTGACCACGGGTTGATGGACCTCCGAATGACCGATGTCATTCAGCTGATCGGTCGTCAAATTTGCCAATGCCCTGCGTCTTGCGACGGTCCGCCGCCACCCCGTGAAGGCAGTGATCATCATTGCTGCGCTTTTCAGGCCAGACCCAAGCCAGCGGCGTTTGGACGCGCTGCTGCCGGCGCGAGTTCCCGTGTGAGCCATTTCTTAGTCTCCCGTTTCGAGTTTGCGGGTGGGAGCGTGCCACGCAGGTGTTTTCGGGCTGTTCGGCTGTGCGTGAACAATTGGGAGGAGTCCGACGATCCGCCGTTAAATCGGTGTTAAATCAATCTACCGAGATGCTATTCTGTCGCTGCGGTCAAAGTCTGGAGACGATTTGTGCGCATCCGGTTGCTTGGTGGCCTGGAGGTTACTTCCCCGGAGCACCGGCCCGTCCGGTTCGCCACACGCAAGACTTCGCTTCTTTTTGCTGCTCTGGTTCTCGCAGGCCGCCGCGGCCATCGTCGCGAGCAGCTTTCCGAAGCCTTTTGGCCGGGGCGAAGCAATGGGCAAGCCCGCAATAGTCTGCGGCAAGCGCTTGTCGACATCAGGCGCTCGTTCCCGGCCAGCTTGGATGCCACCGTCTACATCGATGGGGATCAGGAGACCGTCGTGCTGATTGCCGGTCCGGATGAGGCGGACATCTCGGTGTTCGACCGGAAATTAGAGGAGGGCCGGACCACCGATCTCGCCTTCGCAGCCGATCTCTATCGCGGTGAGCTGCTTGCCGGGCAAACGATTCCTGACGAACTGGACGAGTGGTTTGGACCGTATCTGAGCAAGTATCAGCGCAAGGCGCTGCAGTTGGTCGATCGGCTGAGCCTGGCGCTGCCCGCACCCGGCTCAGCGGAAGAGACGGCCTGCGAAGGGCTCGCGGAGAGATTGCTCGCCTCGGATCCGACGGCGGAGGCAGCCCATCGGGCGCTTATCCGCATCCACGCTCATCGAGGTCACGAAAACGCGGCCTTGCGCCAGGTCGAGCTGTGTCGGGCAGCTTTAAAAAAACATCTGAATGCGGACCCAGAGGAGCAGACAAGCTCACTTGCGGCTTCCCTGCAGTCCCGTGAAAGAACTGAACGTCAGCGGCCTGAGCCAAGCTCTGCCGCCGCATCACTGGCGCAGGTTCTGGCGGCCCCGACGAGGCGCGACGACCAGCCGTCGATTGCGGTGCTGCCGTTTCAGAATCTAAGCGGTGATGTGGAGCAGGAATATTTCGCCGACGGCATGGTGGAAGACATTGTCACCGCCTTGGCTCACTTTCGTCACCTGTTCGTGGTCGCACGGAATTCGAGCTTCACCTACAGGGGACGGTCCATAGACATAAAGCAGGTCGGGCGTGAGCTGGGCGTGCGCTATGTGGTCGAGGGAAGTGTTCGCCGGGCGGGCGACCGCCTGCGCATCGCCGGGCAGCTCATCGACACCTCGACGGGGGCCTATCTCTGGGCCGACCGTTTTGATGGAACGCTCGCCGAAGTTTTCAGTCTGCAGGACCAGGTCGCCTCGAGCATCGTCGGCGCAATCACACCGAAAATGGAGGAGGCTGAGATCGAGCGTGCCAAACGCAAACCGACAGAAAGCCTCGATGCTTATGACTACTATCTCCGCGGGCTGGCGGCCTTTGACCGAACGATCACTAGTAGATCGGCGATTGACGACGCCTTGCGCCTCTTCATGAAGGCGATCGACCGTGACCCGGAGTTCGCGATAGCCCATGCGCGGGCGGCGCGGTGCTACGCTACCCGAAAAAGCAACGGCTGGATGGTCGACCGTGCAGAAGAGATTGCCGAAGCTACTCGACTGGCCAGGAGAGCGGTCGAACTCGGAAGGGACGATGCAATTGCGCTTTCCTACGGTGGATACGTCCTCGGCTACGTAGGCGGCGACCTTGATGATAGTGCGGCTTGCATCGATCGCGCGCTCGCTCTCAACCCGAACTTGGCCGCTGCTTTGGGCGTCAGCAGCTGGGTGAGGGCTTGCTTGGGCGAGCCAGGCAAGGCCATCGAGCACGCCGCGCTTGCCATGCGCCTAAGCCCATTGGATCCACGCCTGTTCGCTTGGCAGTTCAACACCGGGCTCGCTCATTTTTGTGCAGGCCACTACGATGACGCCGTCGCTTGGGCGGGAAAGTCGCTGCGGCACCAGCCGAACTACGTGAGCGCGATGCGTGTAGTGGCGGCGGGTCATGCCCTTGCGGGGCGCCTAACGGAAGCGCAGCAAATGATGGCCCGGCTTTGCGAGTTCGATCCCTCGCTGCGGCTTTCGAATCTCGCCGAGGTGCTGCCGCCGTTTTATCGACCGGACGATCGCAGCAGATATATCGAAGGCCTTCGCAAGGCGGGCCTGCCGGACTAACCCCATCTCAGCGCGAAGCGAGGCTGTCTTATGCAGGTTTCGGTGCTTCGCGCGTCCGCAGGACGCACAAGCGCTGCAGCATCAGACCTTGGCGACGATCCGCATGAAGGCCGGCATGTCGTCGCCGAAGCCGACGGTCGCGTCATTGTCTTCCTGTCGCTGGCGGGCAGGGCGCTCGCGCTGCGGCCTGGTGTCGCCGCGTTCGGGCGCGCGCCTTTCGTTGCGATCCGGCGAAGCCTTCCGTTCAGGTGAAGCCTGGCGTTCGCTGTTTTCCGACCGGATCGCCTCTTTGCGGGTACGCCGCTCGTCGATGTCGGCGACGGTGGCTTCGGCCACGACTGGCTGTTCCTCGCTAACCGCTTCCGGCGCCGCTTCCTCGCTGCGCTTGACGTGGCGTTCACGCGGTTTGCGCTCGCCCCTGTCCTTGGCGTCGGCGTCGTCCTTGCGGCCGGCACGGCGTGGCGCACCGCGGCCACGGCGCGGGGCCTCATCCTCGCCGCCTTCGCTGGCAACGACCGTCGACAAATCGCCGTCATGCCACTCGATCTTCGTGCCGATCAGCCGCTCGATGGCGTCGATGTATTTGGTGTCCGACTTGGTCGCGATGGTGAAGGATTTGCCCGAGCGCCCGGCGCGGCCGGTACGGCCGATGCGGTGGACGTAATCCTCCGCGTGGATCGGCACGTCGTAATTGAAGACATGGCTGACATCGGGAATGTCGAGGCCGCGCGCCGCGACATCCGAAGCAACGAGGTAGCGCAGCTTGCCGTCACGGAAATTGGCAAGCATCTGCATGCGCGCGCGCTGGTCCATGTCGCCATGCAGGGCGCCGGCGTCGAAATCATATTTCAGCAGCGAGCGGAACAGCTCCGATACCTCGATCTTGCGGTTGCAGAAGATGATGGCGTTCTTCAGCTCGGCATCCTCGGCTTTCATCAAATTGCGCAGCGTCTCGCGCTTGTCCCACGGCTTTGGCCCGGATTTCACCAGCCGCTGGATAATGTTGGTGGCGGCCGATGCTGCCTTCGACACTTCGACGCGCACCGGCGCGTGCAGGAATTTCTCGGTGAGCTTGGTGATTTCCGGCGGCATCGTCGCCGAGAAGAACAGCGTCTGCCTGGTGAACGGGATCATCTCGCAGATACGCTCGATGTCGGGGATGAAGCCCATGTCGAGCATGCGGTCGGCCTCGTCGATGACGAGGATCTCGACACCATTGAGCAGGAGCTTGCCGCGCTCGCGATGGTCGAGCAGGCGGCCGGGAGTCGCGATCAGCACATCGGCGCCGCGCTCGAGCTTCTTGTCCTGCTCGTCGAAGGACACGCCGCCGATCAGCAGTGCGATGTTGAGCTTGTGGTTCTTGCCGTATTTGACGAAGTTTTCCTCGACCTGCGCGGCGAGCTCGCGCGTCGGCTCGAGGATCAGCGTGCGCGGCATGCGGGCGCGGGCGCGGCCCTTTTCCAGCCGGGTGAGCATCGGCAGGACGAAGGACGCCGTCTTGCCGGTGCCGGTCTGGGCTATGCCCAGCACGTCCTTGCCGAGCAAGGCGTGAGGGATGGCGCCAGCCTGGATCGGCGTCGGCTCGGTGTAGCCGGCATCGGTAACTGCGGAAAGGACCTTCGGCGACAGGCCAAGGTCTGCAAAGGTCAACGCTTCTTGAGCGATCTGGGTGTCTGAGGACAAGTTTGGCTGTCTTTGGCTGGTTCGGGGGCGCAACATATGCAGTCGCGGCAAGCGCCGCGCGCCTGCAAGATTGGTATTGCAGGTAGGCGCAAGCCCACGATTTGTCAACACAAACGGGCGGCATTGGCGCGATTGTGAAGTCGTAACCTTAATCGCGATGCTTAATTTGCGCAGTGGCCGCTGCGCCGGCTCAATACCTGAACTGTTCGGCGAGAATGCGCTCGTTCCACGAATGGTTGGGATCGAACAGCAGCGTCGCCGTTGCCGTCGGCGATTCCCTCACCGTGACCGTCGTCACCGCCTTGACCTCGGTGTGGTCGGCGGCGGCATTCACCGGCCGCTTTTCCGGCTCCAGAATGTCGAAACGCACGATCGCCTTGTTGGAGAGCAGCGCGCCGCGCCAGCGGCGCGGACGAAACGGGCTGACCGGGGTCAGCGCCAGCAGCGGAGCGTCGAGCGGCAGGATCGGCCCGTGCGCCGACAGATTATATGCGGTCGAGCCGGCCGGCGTCGCAATCATCACGCCGTCGCAGTGCAATTCCTCCAGCCGCTCCTGCCCATCCACGGTGATGCGGATCTTGGCCGTCTGGTACGACTGGCGCCAAAGCGCGACCTCGTTGATCGCGAGCGCCGAAATCGTCTCGCCTTCGGCCGTCACCGCCTGCATCTCCAGCGGACGGATCGTTTCGGCAACGGCCGCCGCGATGCGCCCGGTCAAGCCGCTGGCGCGGTATTCGTTCATCAGGAAACCGATGGTGCCACGGTTCATGCCGTAGACCTTCTTTCCCGTGCTCATCGTCTCACGCAGGGTCTGCAGCAGAAAGCCGTCGCCGCCGAGCGCCACGACGATCCCGGCTTCTTCGACGGATGCCTGGCCGTAGCGTGCCGAAAGGCTTTCCAACGCCGCATTGGCGTCGGCGGTACCGGATGAGACGAAGGCGAAACGGCTGGCGGTTTTGCTCATGGCTCTCAACGACAACCGATTGGGACGACCGCCTGGCGACCGATTGGCGGCGACCGGTTGCTGGGCCGCGCCAGCGCCGGGTTAGCATGGGTGGGCATTTCTGCAAAGGGAGGGAGATGCCTGCAGATGGCGACCAAACAAGCCGCACTCGCGCATCATGTCGGAGGACAAAATGATGTGATGGTTAAGACTCGCCTTAAACTCTCGTAAAGCCATATCGATCATGTTAGCCGGCAGCGGACGGGCGGCGTGGGGGCTAACCAGTCGAGGCCGATCTATTGCCGCTGGCACGCTTGATTATTGTCTTCCTGATGCTGGCAAGTTTTGCCCTGGCTTTCGCGGAACTGGTGCGCCAGTCGGAGGAAAAGAGCTTTAGACCCGAGCCCACGGCCTCACGCTGCGGCGACGCGGCGGGGACACCCTGTCCGCAAAGGGCGCTTTAACGCCACAGCGCCAGTGCTTATCGGGCTTGCAACAGATGGCAGCCGGCCTGGCGCTTTTGCGCGAGATACTCGTCGACAAGCTGGCGATAGCGGACTTTGCCGAAGCTCGGGAAATGGCCGCCGTGCACGACCGAGACATCGAGATCGCGCATGCGCAGCAGCGTTTCGACATAATCGTCGATATCGGAGTGATAGACGTCGTCGATCAGCGGGCCGTCATAGATGATGTCGCCGGAAAACAGGATGCCCGTCCTGTTTTCGTAGAGCGCAATGCCGCCGGGTGAAT
Organism: Mesorhizobium sp. M0808; assembly: GCF_040320025.1. Classification (NCBI taxonomy): domain Bacteria; kingdom Pseudomonadati; phylum Pseudomonadota; class Alphaproteobacteria; order Hyphomicrobiales; family Phyllobacteriaceae; genus Mesorhizobium; species Mesorhizobium sp. M0808. The sequence goes on along the minus strand of NZ_JAMYOX010000014.1, from coordinate 8,942 downwards.
GGCCGGGCGTGTGGATGACCTCGAAGGCACGGTCGCCGAGATCGACGATGTCGCCTTGCTCGAGCAACCAGCCGGCTGGTGCGGGCAGGATCTGGTAGCGCTTCGTGTCCCAACCTTGCGGCATGCCGTCGAACATCTCGTCAGTGGCATAGCGGTCGGCAACCGTCCATTCGTTGCGTGGATCGGCGAGGATTTCGGCCTCGGCCGGGTGCACGCAGCGGTCGGGAAATTCGTGATGGCAGCCGATATGATCGAAATGCGTGTGGCTGGCCACGCAGGTGAGCTTGCGCTCCGTGACCAGCGGCACGTGGCGGCGCAGGCTGAAATGCCCGAGGCCGGTGTCGAACAGAAGATCGCGGTCGCGGCCGCGCACATGCCAGATGTTGCAGCGGAAGAACGGCTTGATCCACGGCTCGTGGATCAGCGTCACGCCATCGCCCATGCGGATAGTTTCGTACCAGTCAGGAGCGTCGATGATTGGAAGCGTGCTCATGTTTGGTCCGCAAGCAGGATGATGTCGCCAGCATCGCACGATACCGCGACCACGTCGCCCGGCTGGACGGCCGATGCCGAGGGAACCTTGGCGATGAAGTGCAGCGCCGGGTCGGTCGTGGAGGTCCCCAGCACACGCTTGAAGCTGCCCTGGAAGACGACGTCGCTGACCTTGGCCGTACCGAGCGCCACAGCACCGCCGGCAGCGCCGAGGACAAGATGCTCCGGGCGGACGGCCAGCGCAACGGTCGAGCCGACCGGCAATGTGCCGGGCAGCGAGAGCGGCCCAAGCTTCGTGGTGACGGTGATTTTGGCGCTCTTTGCCTCGGTCACCGTTCCCGATAACAGCGTGCTTTCGCCCATGAAGGTCGCGGAAAAGCGCGTCGCCGGCCGTGCATAGACGCGCTCGGGTGGCCCTTCGTCCTCGATGCGCCCGTCATTCATCACCACGCAATGATCGGCCAGCGCCATCGCCTCTTCCTGGTCGTGGGTGACGTGGATGAAGGCGGTGCCGACGCGTTTCTGGATCGCCTTCAATTCATCCTGCATCTGCCGGCGCAATTTCAGGTCGAGCGCGCCGAGCGGCTCGTCGAGCAGGAGCACCGCCGGCTCGACCACCAGGGCGCGCGCCAGCGCCACGCGCTGCCGCTGACCGCCGGAAAGCTGGTGCGGCTTCTTGTCGAAGGCAGTGGCGAGCCCGACCAGCGCCAGCGCCTCGCGTGCCCTTGCTGCCCGGGTTGCGCCATCGACACCCCGCATGCGCAGGCCGAAGCCGACATTGCTGCCGACGCTCATATGCGGAAACAGCGCATAATCCTGGAACACGGTCGTCGTCGGCCGCTTCGCCGGTGGCACGGCAGTGCAGTCCTCGCCGCGGATCAGCACCTTGCCCTCGCTCGGCGTGACGAAGCCGCCGAGGATGGACAAAAGCGTCGTCTTGCCGGAGCCGGACGGCCCGAGCAGGATCGTGTAGCTGCCCGCCTCGATCGTCAGCGAGACGTTCTTCAGCACGGTATGCTGGCCGAAGCGATGCGAGACGGAGCTTATATCGACCAGTGGCGCGGTCATGCCGGCTTCCTCCGCAACAGCATCAGCTCGAACAATACCACCAGCACGATGGAGACGGCGAAGACCAGCGAGCCGACGGCGTTGGTCTTGGGATTGAGACCGGACCGGAGCAGGTTCCAGATCTCGACCGGCAGCGTCGTATCGAAGCGCGTCAACAGGAACGAAATGACGAATTCGTCCCAGGAGAAGGTCATCGACAGAAAGAAACCGGCGAAGATGGCCGGCGCCATGACAGGCACGGTGATCAGCAGCAGCACCTTCCATTCGGGGGCGCCGAGGTCGCGCGCGGCGCGCTCGATATTGATCTGGTGGTCGCCCATCTGGCTGTAGACGATGGCAAAGCAGAGCGGCAGGTTGATCACGACATGGCCGATGCCGGCGGCAATGAGCGACTTCGGCACGCCGGCCCAGTTGAACAGCACCAGCAGCCCCATGCCGATGATGAGATAGCTGACGGTCAGGGGCAAGGTGATCAGCCCGCGCATCAGGCCCGAGCCCGGCAAGGCGAAGCGCGCAAAACCCCAGGCGGAGAGAAAGCCAAGCGTGACGGCGGCAGCCGAGGAGACGACCGCCACCAGCAGCGAATTGACCAGAGCCGAAGTCAGCCGCGTGTCGGCGAGCACGGCCTCGTACCAGCGCAGCGAGGGCCCGGTGAAGGGCGGGATCGGAAACGAGGTTGCCTGCAGCGAAAACAGCACCAGAACGACGACCGGCAAGAAGATGAAGCCGTAGATGGCGAGGGCGTAAAGGCCGGAGACAAGGCGGATGAGAGCGCGCATGGTCAGGCCCGCTCGATCTTCAGCCAGCGGGCGCAGGCGAGATAGGCAATGGTGACCACCGCCATCAGGATGATCGACAGCGCCGAGGCGAGCGGAAAGTCGCCGCGCCGGCCGATCTGCATCATGACAAGTTGCGGCATCAAAAGCTCATTGTTGCCGCCGAGGATCTGCGGCGTGATGTAGTCGCCGATGCATAGCACGAAGGTGAGGAAGGCGCCGACCATGATGCCAGGCAGCGTCAGCGGCAGAACGACATGCAGGAAAGTCCGCAGCGACCCGGCGCCGAGGTCGGCGGCGGCCTTGCGGTAGCTGGGGCTGAGCTGCTTCAGATTGGCGAAGATCGTCAGCGTCAACAGCATGACGAAGAAATGCACAAAGCCGGTGATTGTGGCCAGCCGAGTATTGGCGAGCTGCAGCGGTTCACTGAACAGGCCGGAGCCGGTCAACGCGCGGTTGACGACGCCGTTTTGCGCCAGCACCAGCAGCCACGAATAGGAGCGCACGACATAGGAGGTCCAGAAGGGCAGCACCGCCAGCATCAGCGCCAGCCGCTGCCAGCGCTCCGGCACCTGCTCGGCCAGGATCCAGGCAAAGGGATAGGCAAGCAGCACCGAGATCACGGTGACGATCGCTGTGACCTGCAGCGAGTTCACCATCGCCTGCCAGTAGGACGGATTGGCAAAGAACTGGCTGTAGTTGGACAGCGTGAAGCCGCCGCCTTCATGTGCCGTCAGGCTGGATACCGCCATGGCGACGAAGGGCAGCACGAAGAACAGCAACGTCCAGCCGAGCGCCGGCGCGACCAGCGCCCAGGGCAGGGCACGCCCGCTGTTGACGGCGTTCACGACCGGCAGCCGGTCATTGCGCCTGCAGCATTTCGGTCCAGACGTCCTGCATCTTCTTGTCGAGATCCGCGTTCGGCGCCGGATAGGACTGGGCGCGGGCGAGGAATTCCGGCTGCTCGTCGAAGCGCAGGATATTCTTCTGCTCGTCGCTCAACGCCGCCTTGCTGCTGGCCGGCATGCCCCAATAGCAGGACGAGGTGGCGAGCCGCGCCTGGCCTTCGGGGCTCATAATGTACTGGATGAATTTAAGCGCCAGCTCCTTGTTCTTGGAATCCTTGAACATTGCCAGCGACTGCGACCACAGCACGGCGCCTTCCTTCGGGATAGAGAAGTCGAGGGCAGGGTTTTCCTTGGCCAGCCCCGCCGTCACCCATTCGCCGCCGCCGACCAGAATGTCGACCTCGCCGGTCGCCAGCGCCGTCTGGCTGGCGGTCACTTCGCCGACCAGCTTGGCGTTGGCCTTCATTTTGAGCAGCTCTTCCTTGATGGCGGGAAGGTCGGCTTCGGTCAGCTCGGCAGTCTTCTTGCCGATCGCCAGTGCGGCCATGCCGATGACAGGCAGGTAATAATCGTAGATGGCGATCTTGCCCTTGTATTTGTCGCCGGTCAGCGCGGCCATCGACTGCATGTCGGCCGGGTCGACCTTGGTCTTGTTGTAGCCGATCGTGTTGTAGCCGAACTTTTCGGTGATGCCGTAACGCTTGCCGTCGACGACGGTGGAGCTATCCATCTTCACCTGCGGAAAAAGGTCGACCAGCGGCAGCTTGTCTTCCGGTAGCGGCTCGAACAGGCCTTTTTCGACGCCGCGCGGTACGTCGATGCTGTCGATCACCATCACGTCCCAGTCGCCGGGCTGTGATTGATCGACGATGGCCAGGCCGGCGCCGGTGCCTTCGAACTCCTTGACATTGACCTTGACGCCGTTCGCCTCCTCGAACGGCTGCAACAGCGCCGGATCGGCGTGATCGCACCAGATCAGCGCGTTCAGGTCCTGCGCCTGAGCGAGGCTGCCAGCCGCCAGCAGCAGTGCTGCCGCGGCGCACGCGCCTTGGAGATGGCTCTTCAGAACGGAAAGCGGGTTCCTGGTAATTGGATTGGGGGTCTTCAGCTTGATGGGCATCGAGTGTTCTCCCTTGCCTTTTTGGCTTGTGGCAAAAAATTGAACCAATTCTAAAATTGAGTCAATTCTGTTTTTGTGGCAAACAGCCGCTATGAGCGGATTGCGGGCAAGGCAGAAGGCGGATCGGCACCGCCGCATCATCGAGGCGGCAGCGGACCTATTCCGCGATGCCGGTTATGAAGGCGCCAAGATCGAGACCATCGCGGCGCAGGCCGAAGTCTCGGTCGGCACGATCTACAATTACTACCAGAACAAGGGCGACATCCTCGGCGCCATCGTCTCGCTGGAGGTCAACGAGGTGCTGAATGCCGGGCGCGGCGTCGTCGCCAACCCGCCGGCCAATGTCGGCGACGCGCTGGATACGCTGCTCGGCATCTATATCGAACATTCGCTGCATTATCTCAGCAAGGAGATGTGGCGGCAGGCGATGGCGATCTCGACGCAGCTGCCCGACAGCCCGTTCGGCCAGGCCTATACCGCGCTCGACCGGGCATTGACCGAGCAAATCCGCGCGCTGATCGTCCGCCTGCAGGCGCTCGGCCTGGTGCGCCGCGACATCGACGGGCCGGCGCTCGGCGAACTCATCTTCAACAACATGAACATGATGTTCATCGAATTCGTGAAGCGCGAGGAGGCGAGGATTGCCGAACTGCGCACGGCGATACGCAGGCAGAACAGGATATTGGTGGCGGCGATCGGAGTGTAAGAAGATCAAGGGCGAGTAGGGCCTGCAACACAAATCGCCGCAGCCGGAGCATCGCCTAACGGTTGATCAGCCATAGAATGGCCGAGAGCACGATGCTGACCAGTATCCCCGTGGTGATAGGGACATAAAGCCTGAAGTTCTCACGCTCGATCACGATATCGCCGGGCAGCCTGCCAAGGCCGGTCCGGGCCAACCAAGGCCACAGCAGGCCTATGGCGACTATGCTGAGACCAACGACGATCAGAGTTCGCGACATGGCAGCATCCTGCCGGAAATAGCATCGTACCAGAAATATAGTGTTGACGGGTCTTGCAAGCAGCGCTTCCTTTCGATGTTGCCTCTTGAGTTGAGGTTGAAATCTGATACAACCTAAAAGGGTATCAAGGGAGGGATTGGATGCAGATTTCCATCTGGCATTGGGCTATAGTGCTGCTGCTGATCGGCGTGCCTGTTTTCTTTGCCGTTCGGTCAGCCGCAAAGCCATTACAGGATCCTTCGGCTCTCGTAGGTTTCGGAGGCTGGCTTATGCTGCTGGCGATCCTTCAGGCTTTCTCCCCGCTACGCACGCTCGTCTCATTGGGCTCATCGAGTGAAGGCTACCGACAGCTCATGACGCTCCCGAATGGCACTTTGGCGGTCTACGGCGAGGTTGCCCTCTTGCTGGCGTTTCTGGTGCTCCAGGTGATTGTGTTCGTTGCAATGCTCCGGCGGAGTTCCCGCTTCAAGCAGCTATTCCTGTATCAGTGGTTTGCAATACCAATCGTGTTTATTCTGGACGCGGTATGGATCTCAGCGGTTATGAGCGCTCCTGTGAGCTTGGTGCTTGCAGGGGATGCGCTGGTAATGCCCGCAGTTTCTTTTGTCCTGACCGGCATCTGGGTCGCCTACGTCTACAAGTCGGTCAGGGTGAGAAACACGTTCGACCGGGTCGCCATATCCGGTCATGTCGCGAGTGCTTCATAGAGCTTGCCGCGAGTCCTATGTATGGCTGCCGACAAAAATGCCGGGCGCCCAATATGGACCCGGATCATCCGGCTACTAGGCCTGCTCTAGCGAGGATTTCAGGAGCCGGCGTGACATGCCCGTGCGGCTTGCAGTAGTCCGGGTCGATCGCGCGATAGCCGAGCAGATGGCCGAGTGGCGCCAGGATCCCCAGCGCCACTCGCTGAATCGAAGGTGGCGGGTGCGTGAAGACGATCACGTCGGCAAATTCCCTGGCGATGACTGCTGCCTGAAGCGGCGAAGGTCTACCTTTTCTGTCTACCTTGCCGGCATTGGCCAGGCCGAAGAGCATGCCGATCAGCAGCTCGAAACGGTTCGGGTCGACATTGTCCGCACCTGGCGCCCGGTCGACTTCGACCAGGACATGCGCTTCTTCGGTTTTGCTGCTGTTCCACCAATCATGTGCGACGCCTGCTTCGACCGTGGCGGATTGGCCAGGCCCCAGGGACAAAGTGCTCCCGGCGATGCAAGCGTCGAGACGGCCACGGAGGACGGTAAACCGTTCCGTCAGATTCGGGTGGAAGTGCTCGCCCACCACTGCGGCTCCCGGCCGGGCGGTCAGATGAGCGATGCCAGGTCCCTGGCCGCGGTCTTCGGTACCACGCAGGATGACCGCATATTCGCCGGTCACCTTGTTCTCGTAGACATCTCCACAGCGTGACATGGATCGGCTCCGGAGTTTCAGAGCACCACTGCCCGGCAACTCTATCGTCAAAGGCTTGGTCGTTCAACGACGCTCCAACGGGCGATTGCGGAAACACCAGTTGCCGGCTCTTCGTCAACGCGGGCGATCAGCGCTCTACCGAACATGCTTAGGCGGCCGCGCTCGCGGAAACGGCACGACCGTCAGTGGCGCCTTGCGGAATTCCGCGATGGCTATTTCTTCAATCAGCGCGTCGAGGGCCTCGTTGACGCGTCGGCTCGTTTCATCCGCGCCGCAGAGGCGGTTTTGTGCGCACTCCAAAAGCTCGCGCGCCGCGGCGAAATCACTTCGCATGACAACACCCTTTGGTTTTTGGCCCGCCGCACCGACATTGTCGGCGCGCTTAATTGAGCGAGTGCTAATATACACAGGAGCAATTTAATCGAATGGTACGAGATGGCCGAGGCCGGGAGAGAGGGCCGAAATGACGGCTCTGCAACCGCGAAGTCACGCCCTGGCTCAGCGTCTCTAGATATGAGATGCTAACTCGTTGTCTGGCGACAGATTTTGCCAGCAATTTCACGGAAGTTTCTGGTGACCCGACGAGGACGGTCCCGACACGTACGCCCCTAATACGATCTTGGGCGGCTTATATATTCTCTGGCGGCGGCAATCTGGCGCCGGTGCTCGCGGAGGAAGGCTGCGCCGAAACAAATGGCGAAGGCCAGTACTGAAAGGCTTGTCGTTGCTCTTGATGTTGGATCGGGATCGGGACTTAGCAGGAAACGGAAACCGAACGCGAAGGCGAAGACGATAAATCCGCCAAATATGCCGTTGATGAAGGGGGCGGTCGTGCGTTTCTGCTCCAACGAAGACTCCTAGGTTTTCCGCTAGGGAACTATGGTTTCCGCTAGGGAATATATGCGTTGAAGCTGATGTGCTACCGATCCTGACGGCCCCGGCCTGTGGATATCGGGGATGAGCAGATATCAAGCGCCCCGGAGGTCTCAAGAAGCCCGTACTGGTGCCCCCGGACGGAATCGAACCGCCGACCTTCGGTTTACAAAACCGCTGCTCTACCAGCTGAGCTACAAGGGCACGGCGCTCCGGTTACCATATTTGCCGCGCCAGTAAAGACAAAACTCCGTTTTCGGCCGCCGCGAACGCGCCGGTTCTGCCGCCAAGGCGTCCTGAAAACGGCCAATTCGCTTCCTATATTGATCGAAGGTGCAATTGCATCAGCGAGGCAGTCGCATGATCAGGTTTGTCATCATTCTCCCGCTCGTCGTCGTGGCCTGGGTTCTCCTGGTGAAGCTCGTCAAGGACCTGAAGCACGCCAATATCGACTGGACCGGCGTCACCACCATCATCGGCTTCATCGCGCTCGCCTTCTGGCTTCGCCATATCACCGGCATGGGCTGAGGCCTGCCGGTTGTTCCGGTGAACTGTCGACGGCGCGACCGTTCGTGGTCGCGCATCAGACCGCGCGATTTCTCCCTTCGAAAAAAATCCAAAAGGACCTTCGAACCTTTTTCCTTGTTGCGACGACTGATGGTCAAGAGGCGGTTGGATCGCCTCCCACAACAAGGAGATCGTCATGTTCAAGCGCACCATCGTTTCCGGCCTCGTCGCCACCACTGTCGCCGCCGCCATGCTGGTCGGCACCGTTCAGCCGTCGGCCGCCCATCACAAGCACAAGCACCTCGGCATCGGCATTGCCGCAGGTGTCGGCGGCTTCCTGCTCGGCAGCGCGCTGGCCCAGCCGCGCACCGTCTATATCGAGGAAGGCGGCGGCTCGTGGCACGTCCGGCGCTGCCTCAATCGCTACCAGAGCTACGACCCGTACTCGGACACCTATGTCGGCTACGACGGCTATCGCCATCGCTGCTGGCTTTGAGGGCCACTATGCCAGCTTGGGAGGAGGTGACCGTTTCAGGCAACCGGAAGAAGGGGCACCCCACTGCCCCTTTTTCTGTGTGTCTGAGTGGCAGGGCAGAGGGGTTGTTCCTCCGACCTCTTAGGACCTGGGTTCCTCGCCCGCCGCGAAGCGGGGGAGAGGTGGCCGCCTACGGGTCTTGCCTTCGGCAAGCCCGAGGACAGGCTCCGCGGCCGGAGAGGGGGCCTTCGTAGGGCGCGGTCCCCTCTCCGTCGCGGCTTCGCCGCGCCACCTCTCCCCACTTCCGTCTAGGCGATTCACACATTTCGAAGCGCCCATCCATGGGCGATGGACAGGAAGTGCTGCAATCCGTGTCGGAAGGTGATGGGTCCTGGGGCTTTGGACTTTGGA
>NZ_JAMYOX010000013.1:0-143761 GCF_040320025.1 Mesorhizobium sp. M0808 | reverse complement strand
GAAGGTCTTCGCCATTGAGCTTGACTTCGGTGCCCGACCACTTGCCGAACAGGATGCGGTCGCCGGCCTTGACGTCCAGCGGGACGAGCTTGCCGGCTTCGTCGCGGGCGCCGGAACCGACGGCGATGATCTCGCCTTCCTGCGGCTTTTCCTTAGCCGTATCGGGGATGATGATCCCGCCCGCGGTCTTGGATTCGGATTCGACCCGACGAACGACCACGCGGTCATGAAGCGGGCGGAACTTCGACTTTGCCATTTTTTATTCCTCGATGAGAATGGTGAGAACAGTTCCTCCGTCCGGCGGCGCCGGACATGTGGTTAGCACTCATCTTGGGGGAGTGCTAACGTGGCGCTGAAATAGGCTGGCAGCTCGTGCGAGTCAAGGCGCCCGCTGGGCATAATCAGGACAATTGCTTCAAACGGATACTTGACCAAGTCAACTAAATCGCTGATCTTGCCGGGAGGAGGATGCCATGACCATTCATCATCACCCAGGCAAGGAGCGGATCGACGCGGTGCGAGCCTTCAACCGCTTCTACACCCGCCAGATCGGGCTGCTCGACGAAGGGCTGCTGAAAAGCACCTTCTCGCTGACCGAGGCGCGGGTGCTCTATGAGCTGGCGCATCGCGATGGCCTGACCGCCACCGACCTTGCGCGCGATCTCGGCCTCGATGCCGGTTATCTCAGCCGGCTGCTGAAGAAGTTCGAGGAGCGTGATCTGGTCGAGCGCGCCACGATCGAGGCGGATGCGCGGCGCTCGTCGATCGCGCTGACCAAGGCCGGGCGGCAGGCCTTCGCGCCGCTGAACCAGGGTTCGCACGACCAGGTCGCGGCTTTGCTCGAACGGCTTTCGGTTGCCGAACAGGACAGGCTGGTCAAGGCCATGCAGACGGTGCAGCTTCTGCTGGGCGGAAGCGCCGAACCCAAAATTCCCTATATGCTGCGGTCCCTGCAGGTCGGCGACATCGGCTGGATCATCCATCGCCAGGGCCTGCTCTACGCGCAGGAATATGGCTGGGACGAAACCTATGAAGCGCTGGTCGCCGAAATCCTCGGTGCCTTCGTCAAATCCTTCGATCCGAAATGGGAACGCAGCTGGATCGCCGAGCGGGAAGGGGAGGTCGTCGGCTCGGTCTTCGTCGTGCGCCAGTCGGACGCGGTGGCGAAGTTGCGCCTGCTCTATGTCGAGCCTTCGGCGCGCGGCCTCGGCATCGGCAAGCGGCTGGTCGAGGAATGTGTCGGCTTTTGCCGCGCCAGGGGTTACAGGACACTGACGCTGTGGACCAACGGCGTGCTCGCCGCCGCTCGCCACATCTATGAGGCTGCGGGCTTTAAATTGACCAACGAGGAGCGCCACCATTCCTTCGGCAAGGATCTGGTCGGCCAGAACTGGAATTTGGAGCTGTAGCAGCGCCGCAGAATTTCGAGCATCGGCCTGGGGCGGTCGCTCAGATCGCAGGCTTGATGTTTTGGTTCAAGCGAAAGAAATTGGTGGGATCATACTTGTTCTTTAGTGCGGCCAACCTCGGATAATTCTCGCCGTAAGCCGCCAGAACCCGATCAGTGCCCTCTTCGCCGAGATTATTCGCATAGACGCCGCCGGTCGAGAACGGTCTCATTGCATCCCACAGGTCGCGCGCCCATTGGATGTGCGTTTCGTCGTCAGACGGATTGTCCCAGATCGATATCGGGAAGCAATCGTAAAGTGCATCTCTGTTGGCGTAGGGCGTTCCGTCCATGGGTACTCGCGAGATGGCGCCGCCAACCTGCTGCAGGACTAGAAGCGATTCGCTGGGTGCAGTCATGTAAGCCGCAAGCATGGTATCGATCGCCTGATCTGTGATTTCGCGCATGAACTGCGCCTTCCAGTAGTAGCGCCGCCCGCGCGGAAAGAGGCTGTCCCCGGCCGATTGGATTTGAAGATAGGGGACAGGAGCAATCCGGCGCTCAACTGGCGTGCCATGCTCTCTCAGAGGTTGAATGATTTGCTGGCCTTCGTCGAGTGGGCCGATGTAGCACGCCGATGTGCTGAAGAAGCGTTCGCCCGAGGGCGCCGTCACAAGTGCTGCATCCAGGCTCAGCTCATCCGGGGCGCCGCTCGAGAACGCACGATAGAACCGCATCGCTTCGCGTGCCTCTTCGTAGCGGTATAGCATCGATCCCGCGATGAGGAGCGGACCCACGGGATGGAGCTTGTATTCGAAGGTGGTGACTATTCCGAAATTGCCGCCGCCGCCCCGAATGCCCCAGAACAAATCTGCATTTTCGGCCGCGTTTGCCGTGAGCAACCGGCCGTCCGCCGTCACGATTTCGACAGCGACAAGGTTGTCGCAGCTCAGTCCATGTTTGCGGCCAAGCTTGCCGAACCCGCCGCCGAGTGTCAGTCCGGCTATGCCGGTATCCGCATTGACACCCATGGTCGTCGCAAGACCATGGGCCTGTGTGGCTGCGTCGAACTCGCCCAGGTTCAGGCCGGCTTCTGCGCGCGCAACACGGCGGATCGGGTCGACTTCGATCCGCTTCATGCGTGACACATCGATCACCAAGCCGCCGTCGCATACCGAACTGCCGGCGACGTTATGACCACCGCCGCGGACGGCGACGAGGAAGCCTTGCGATCGGGCGAAGTTGACGGCCGTGACGACATCGCTGGATTCGGCGCAATAGAAGACAGCCGCCGGCCTCTTATCGACCATGCCATTCCAAACTCTGCGCGCCTGGTCATAGCCAGGGTCGTCCGGAAGGATCAGATCGCCGCGAATCGCCTGCCTGAGCCGGGCGATATCTGGCGCCTGGGCCGCTGTCGTTCACCGGATCATAAATATCTCATGCGGCGCCATTCGCTGCAAAATCGAATATCTCAGTCGCTGGATGAGCTAAATTCATCTAAACTGCCTGGATGAGAAAACTTCCGCCGCTCGGGTCGCTTCGCGCCTTCGAAGCCGCTGCCAGGCTGATGAGCTTCAGGAAGGCCGCGACGGAACTCGGAGTGACGCCAACGGCCATCAGCCACCAGATTCGATTGCTGGAGGAGGTCTGTGGGCAACTGCTGTTCCGGCGGCGCCCACGACCGCTCGTGCTCACAGGCGTGGGCGAACGGCTATTCCCGGTAATTTGCAGCGGCTTCGACGCTTTCGCTGCGGCAATAGCATCAGCCTCGGCCGGAGTTGGCCAACGCCCGTTGCGCGTGACGAGCCCAAATGCATTTGCCAGCCGATGGCTGGTTCCGCGCCTGTCGAAGTGGCGCGAACAGCATCCGAACATTCCACTGGAGATCATCGGGACAGACGCCGTTCTGGACCTGCGAGCCGGTGACGCCGACGTCGCGATCCGCTATGCGCGCAGGATGCCGCGGGATGTTCCCGCGCAGGAAATTTTTCGGGACGCATTCTTTCCGGTATGCAGCCCGGAGCTGTTCGCAGGAGGCGACCGACAGATCGAGCGCGCCGCCGATCTGCTGCAATACCCGCTCATCCATTTCAATTGGACGAACCGCGACCCGGAAGCGCCGACTTGGCAACGATGGCTGGCGATCGCACGCTCGATCGATCCCAGCATCCCCAATGCCAACCAGGCATGGGACCTAAGCTTCCGCGAAGAGCTGCACGCGATTGACGCGGTAGCGGCAGGCCAAGGTATCGCTATCTGCAGCGATGTGGTCGTCAGTGGCGAACTCGAGGCTGGCAGGCTAGTCAAGGCACATGATCTCTGTCTGCCAGGCTATGGCTTTTACCTTGCCTGCGTAGCCAATCACCCCCGACAAGCGCATATCGAAGCGTTTTCCGCCTGGATGAGATCGATAGTCTGAGCATCTGAACGCCGATCTTCTGCATGCCCGTCACAAGCGGTAGCAGCGCTTCCTGCGCTTCGGGATCGCCTGCCGCGCCTCACTTTGACCGGTATCCAAATTTCCAGCCTTGCCGCTACAGGGATCGAATTCCGGCGCATCGGCGACCTCGCGCCCAGATGCCGGCAGCCATTTGTCCCAAATCGTGTTGGGGGTTGACAGAAGCAGACAACGTCCTCTAGGTACGTAATGTTATTACATTACGAGGTATGCATGACTCCTTCTGACAAGACCCTTGCTCCAGCGGCTGTCCGAACTCCGAAAATTTATTGCGCTGTGAGTGGCGGAAAATTAGGGTGGCTGAGTGATGGTCCCCGAGTCGAAAGGCAAGGGGTGAAAAGGGAACACGGTGAGGTCTTCGGATCGAGGCCGTGGCTGCCCCCGCAACTGTAAGCGGTTAGCAAGATCCGAAGTGCCACTGGCCGGCAAGGCTGGGAAGGCAGGATGGCGCAAAGACCCGCGAGCCAGGAGACCTGCCATCAGCATGAGTTGACCGGACGGGGTGTGCCGGGAGGAGACGTGGACATCGGTCTTGTCGGCCGGTCCGTCCAGCTTCCTTCCGTCGCCATTGAGAAAGTGACGGTAAGTTGGACGCCTCCCAGCCTCTTCTTGAAGCGCGCGAACTGAGTGCGACGGCAAATGGCCAGCGCCTGGTCAGTGCGGTGAGCCTTTCGCTAGCGGCGGGCGACCGCCTCGCCATCATCGGCCCTAACGGCGCCGGCAAGACGACGCTGCTGCGCATGCTCTGCGGTACGCTGCGGCCAAGCGCAGGAGACGTGAGATTCTCCGGACGCCGGCTGGAGAGATTTTCGGCCGCCGAGCGGGCGCTGCACATGGCGGTCGTCGGCCAGACCGATCAGCCCGACCCGCGGCTTGCCGTGATCGACTATGTCGAGCTTGGGCGCGTCCCCCATGCGGGCTTGCGACGAAGGAGCGAGCAACGCGACATCGTCATCGAAGCGCTTCGCAGAACCGGCCTGATGCCGCTGCTCGGCCGCACAATCGGCTCGCTATCCGGTGGCGAGCGGCAACGCGCCCAGCTGGCGCGCGCCATCGCCCAGGAGCCCAAAATCCTGTTCCTCGATGAACCGACCAATCATCTCGATCCGCGCGCCCGCAGCGACCTTCTCGAACTCGTATCGCAGTTTGGCATGACCGTGGTGGCGGTGCTTCATGATCTGTCGCTGGTCACGCCATTTGCCACCAGGGTCGCGGTGATGAACGAGGCCCGCCTGCAGGCACTCGCCGGTCCGCACGAGGCGCTGACCAAGCAATTGATCCGCGAGACTTTCGGCGTCGACATGCTTCGGCTGCGCCATCCCACCGAGGACCGCGAACTTACGATCTTCGACGTTCCTAACCGTGCCTCTTCCCATCCTGATCTGACCAAGGAGCAACATTCGTGAAACGCCTCGCATTGTCTTTTGCCTCCCTACTGCTTGCCCAGGCGGCCTTCGCTTTTCCCGTGACCGTTGACAGCTGCGGCACGCCGCTGACGTTCGAAGCCGCGCCGAAGCGCGCCGTTATCCAAGATCTGAACATGGCGGAGATGGCCTTCGCGCTGGGGCTGCAACCGTCGATCGTCGGCCTGACGGGCATCACCGGATGGTACAAGGTCGGTCCGGAATTCAAGGCTGAGCAGGGCGCGATCCCGGAACTCGCACCGAAATACCCGACGCTCGAAAACCTCGTCGCCGTCGAGCCCGATTTCTTCTTCGCCGGCTGGTATTGCGGCATGAAGCCAGGTGGCGAGGTGACGCCCGATACGCTGGCGCCGTACGGCATCAAGACGCTGGTGCTGACGGAAAGCTGCGTCCATCTCGACCAGAACCGCCCCGCCGCCTCGATGGACCTGCTCTATGGCGACGTCGAAAAGCCGGGCAAGATTTTTGGCAAGGAGGCCCAGGCGGGAAAGCTTGTGTCGGACTGGAAGGCACAACTTGCCGATATCACGGCAAAGATCGGCGACCGCAAGGGAACGCGCGTGTTTCTTTACGACTCCGGCGAAGACAGACCTTTCACATCAGGCAAGTTCGCGATCCCCAGCGCCATGATCGCTGCTGCCGGCGGCGACAACATCATGGCCGACATGGCGACGAGTTGGGGCAATACGGATTGGGAGACGGTGGCGGCCCGCAATCCGCAATTCCTTATCCTGCTCGACTACCAGGACGGCGGCGGCTACAGGAAACTGCTCGATTTCCTCAAAGCCCATCCGGCGATGAAGGAGACTGATGCGGTCAAAAATGAACGCTTCGTCGCGCTGCGCTATGCCGAACTGACACCTGGGCCTGCCAACATCGAGGCGATCGGCAAGATCGCCAGGGCGATGCACCCGGAAGCTTTCTGAGCTTGCGCCAGAGAGCGTTCGAATTGGCCATGACAGCAGGAGCAGCAGCAATTGCTGCTCTTGCTTTGTTGTCGATTGCCTATGGATCGACGGTCATCGCGCTGAGCGACGTGATTGCTGCGCTCGGACATGCGGCCGGGCTGGACGGAGACATCGTGTCCGGTCCGGCCGGCAAGATCCCGATTGCCAAGATCGTTGTCGATCTCAGGCTGCCGCGCACGATTATGGCCATCTGTGTCGGCGCCGGGCTGGGCGTCATCGGCGCGCTGCTGCAGACGGTAACGCGCAACGACCTCGCCGATCCGTTCCTGTTCGGCCTGTCGTCCGGAGCGGCGGCCGGCGCGGTTTCCGTCATCACCATTTTTGGCGACCATTTCGGCATCTGGACGTTGCCGGTCGCGGCCTTCACGGGCGGCGTATTAGCCGCCGGCATCGTGCTGTTGCTGGTTTCGCGGGTGAGGGGGCAAGGCCCCGAACGGCTGATCCTCGCCGGGCTTGCTGTCTCCTTCATGTTCACCGCCTTGACCAACTATCTCGTCTTTGCCGGAGACCAGCGCGCCGCTCACTCGGTGTTGTTCTGGACGATGGGCGGGCTCGGGCTCGCGCGTTGGGACAATGTCGGGCTGGCTGCTCTGGGCGCAGGCACCATCCTTGTCTATGGACTTTGGAACCATCGTCGGCTCGACGCTTTCCTGGCCGGCGAGAATGCCGCCGAAAGCCTCGGTGTGCCGGTTGCGCGGATGCGCAGGATGACATTTCTCGTCGCCGCTTTCTCGACAGCAATCCTTGTCTCGGTAGCAGGCGTCATAGGTTTCGTTGGCCTGATGATCCCGCATTTGTCCAGGACCCTTGCCGGCCCGCTACACCTTCGCCTGATCGCAACCTGCGCTATCTTCGGAGCGGTGCTGTTGCTGGCAAGCGATCTTCTCGCGCGCACGCTGCTGCCGCCGCAGGAACTGCCGATCGGCATCATCACCAGTTCGTTCGGTGCTTTCTTCGTGGTCACGATGCTCATTCGCAATCGCTCATGATGTGACTGCCATGCACACTTGCCGGCTTCTGGCACAATCCGGCTCCTTGAATTATGAGCACGCTTATTATATATGTCGCTCATGGTTTCCGACGGCATCGACAGATTGGGCTTTTTGATCCACGACGTGCAGCGCCTGATGCGCAAGCGCTTCGAGGCGCGCGCCAGTGGTTTCGGCCTTTCTTCGGCGCAATGGCGGCTTCTGGTACGTGTCGCCAAGGAGGCGGGTGTCGCGCAGGCGCGGCTTGCCGAGCTTCTCGAAATCGAGCCGATCAGCGTCTCGCGTCTTGTCGATCGCATGGAGGAGGGCGGCTGGATCGAGCGCCGTCCCGACGCAACCGACAGGCGAGTGCGCATGATTTTCCCGACCGCCAAGGCCAACGCGGCCTACACCCACGTCAAGAGCCTTGCCGGCGAGGTTTATGAGGAATCGCTCGTTGGCGTTTCGCCGGAAGATCGCCACGTCCTGGTCAGGGCGCTGGAGACAATGGTGCAGAATCTTGCAGATGGTGAGACGCCGCCCTCGGAAAAAGTGAAGAATACGGAAGGCGCAGCAGCATGAACGCGGTAGCCAAACTAGATGAGAATGCGGCCAAGCTGGAGATGGAAGCTCCCGCGAAGCCGGCGGCAGCTCCGGTAACGGTCGCTCCGCAGATAGCTCCGGCGCCGGTGGCGCCGAAGAAGAAGCGCCGTGCCGGCCGCTTCCTTTTGATGTTTGTGCTGCCCGCTGCGTTGATCGCCGGCGGCAGCTATGTCTGGGTGACCGGCGGCCGCTATCAGGAGACCGAGAACGCCAATCTGCAGCAGGCCAAGGTGTCGATAGCCGCCGATACGGCGGGCCGCATCGTTCAGGTCGACATTTTCGACAACCAGTCTGTCAAGCAGGGCGACGTGTTGTTCGCTATCGATCCCGAGCCCTACCGGATCGCATTGGCCCAGGCCGACGCGGCGGTGGCTGGCGCACGGCTCAATGTCGAGCAGCTGCGTGCGGCCTACAGCCAGGCGCTGGCGCAGGAGAAGTCCGACGAAAGCCAGGTCCAGTACGCGCAGTCGCAATATGACCGCGCCGCCGACCTTGCTCGCAAGGGCATCAACGCCAAGTCGTCTCTGGACGAAGCCAAGAACGACCTCGACAAGGCGAAGCAGCAGCTGGCCGTGGCCCAGCAAGGGATCGCCAGCGCCAAGGCGGCACTTGGCGGCAATCCCGACATCGAGACCGACAAGCATCCAACGGTAATGGCGGCGCTCGCCGCACGCGACAAGGCGGCCTACGATCTGGTCCAGACCACGGTCAAGGCACCTGCCGACGGCATCATCAGCCAGGCCGCTTCGTTCAAGGTCGGCCAGTATGTCGGTTCGGGCACGCCGTTGTTTTCGCTGGTCGAGACCGGCGACACCTGGGTCGACGCCAATTTCAAGGAAACCCAGCTCACCAACATGAAGCCGGGCCAGAAGGCCGAAATCGTGGTCGATACCTATCCGGGCAAGACGTTCGAAGCCACCGTCAAGGCGATCGGCGCCGGCACCGGGGCCGAGTTCTCGCTGCTGCCCGCGCAGAACGCCACCGGCAACTGGGTCAAGGTCACGCAGCGCATTCCGGTCCGCCTGGAATTGGCCGATGCCGACGCCAAGACGGCGCTGCGCACCGGCATGAGCGCGACGGTCACGGTGGACACCGGCGTTTCCCGCGGGCTGCCGAGCATTTTCGGCCGCGCCACGGCAGGCGAGGCCAGGTAAAGAGGCCTGGTAGCGGCCGCATAGCAAACAGCGAGATGGATGCAGGATTGGTCCGAGGGAGGCGCAGGAAAAGTTGAATGCGTGGACGGGCTGCGCTGTAGCCTGCCTGAGCAGACAACGCCGCGCAGGATCTTCGGTCCTCAGGTTTCCGGGCGGCAGGCGCCCGCTTGTCGAGACGCTCAGTCGATGTAACCCCCACATCGATGCTCGCGTCCCACCGCGATGAGGGTCTCTCTACAGCGAGGGCCTCGCCGTCCGGAAACCTAATGTACACGTTTTTGTTACCTGCTGGAAGTTTTAGGTCATGAGCAGCCCAGAACCCTTTCGCGAAGTACCGCACCGCGGCCTGATCACAGTTGCGCTCATGCTTGCGACGATCATGCAGGCGCTCGACACGACGATCGCCAACGTTGCGCTGCCGACCATGACCGGCGATCTCGGCGCCTCCCCCGACAACATCAACTGGGTGCTGACCTCCTACATCGTTGCCGCGGCGATCATGACGCCGGTGACCGGCTGGCTTGCCGACCGCTTCGGCCGCAAGGAGCTGTTCCTGACGGCCGTGGTCGGTTTCACCGTCTTTTCAATGCTGTGCGGCATCGCCTGGAGCCTTGAGACCATCGTTTTGTTCCGGCTCATGCAAGGCGTGTTCGGCGCGGCCATCGTGCCGCTGTCGCAGACCTTCCTGCTCGACATCAACCCCAGGGAACGCCACGGCCAGGCCATGGCCATCTGGGGCGCCGGCATCATGCTGGGACCAATCCTTGGCCCGACGCTGGGTGGCTGGCTGACCGAGAATTTCAACTGGCGCTGGGTGTTCTTCATCAACCTGCCGGTCGGCATCATCGCCTTCCTTGGCATGGCCGCATATCTTCCCAGCGTCGCCCGTCGCGTGCGCAGCTTCGATTTCTTCGGCTTCACCATGCTCTCGCTCGGTGTCGGCGCGCTGCAGCTGATGCTCGATCGCGGCGGCGAGGTCGACTGGTTTTCCTCGATCGAGATATGGATCGAGCTTGGTCTTTCCATCACCGGTTTCTGGGTATTCACCATCCACACGTTGACGGCGGAGCACCCCTTTATCGACCCGAAGATATTCCTCGACCGCAATTTCGTCACCGGGCTCGCGTTCATCTTTGTCATGGGCGTGCTCATCCTGGCGAGCATGTCGCTGCTGCCGCCAATGCTGTCGACCATCTTCGGTTATCCGACCCTCACCATAGGCATCGTCTTGGGCCCGCGCGGTGTCGGCACGATGATCGCGATGCTGTTCGTCGGGCGGATCATGCACAGGATCGATGCCAGGATCCTCGTCGTCATCGGCTTCCTGCTGACCGCGCAATCGCTCTACACGATGTCGAGCTTTTCGCCGCAGATGGACAACTGGCTTATCCTCAGCTCCGGCGTCATCCAGGGCCTTGGAATGGGAATGGTGTTCGTGCCGCTGTCCACCGTGGCTTTCGCCACGCTCGACGCACGCTTCCGCACCGATGCAACGGCGCTGTTCAGCCTGGTGCGCAATCTTGGCTCGTCGATCGGCGTATCGGTGGTGACGGTTCTGCTGGTACGCAACACGCAGATCAACCACGCCGAGCTCTCGGCCTATATCAATGCGTTCAATCCCAACCTCTGGGCGGCATCGCCGGCAGCGGCGGGCGGCGATCCGACGGCGCTGTCGCTGATGGATCGCATGGTCAATATCCAGGCGATGATGATCTCCTACGTCAATGACTTCAAGCTGCTGATGATGATGACACTGCTTGCTGTCCCCTTTGTTTTCCTGCTGCGCAAGCCAAAGGCTGCGCCGCCCGCCGGTGGCGCGCCTGCCGCGCATATGGACTAAGTCTCACGGCTCCGGCACCGCGACCGGCTCACGGCTTCCGTTGCCTGTGCCGGTAGCGTCGGCGTCGAGCCAGTTTCACCTGCCATTAGTATATCCGGACCAATATGCAGTCGCTTTTGGGTTGAAGGCGAGCCTCCTTTGCTTGCCTCAAGCATCAGCGGGAGGAATTGTGTTTGGCCACGAAGTCATCCAGGCAAACCGACGCGCCCGAATCCGCAAATTTGACGACGCTGGCACAACTGGCGACTGCCTCATATGAGGCCCTCGAGCGCGAGCTTCGCGCCACGATTGCGGCACTTCAGGACCAGGCACTGCGGTTCCAGACCGCGATAGAGAACATCTCGCAAGGCATCTGTTTCTTTGATGCCGATGAACGGCTGATCCTGTGCAATCGACGCTATGCGGAAATCTATCGCCTTGCACCGGAGCAATTGCAGCCGGGTGCGGCGCTGCGCGAAATCGTCGAGCGGCGCGTCGCTGTCGGAACCTCGGCAATGAATGCGGACGCTTATCTGGCGTTGGCCCGGGCAGTCAATTCGGGCGCGGCTTCGGGGAACTGGACAGCCGAGCTCGCCGATGGCCGGACAATTCAGGTCTGCCATCAGCCGATGCCTGACGGCGGCTGGGTGGCCACGCATGAGGACATCAGCGAGCTCAGCGCCAACCGCTTGGTCGTCGACGAGCGTATCTCCTTGCAGACGCTGATCGACCTGGTGCCTGACTACATGTGGGTGAAGGACACCGAAAGCCGCTTCGTCGTCGCCAACCGAGCCATTGCGTCCGACAGCGGTCGAGACAGCACGAGCGACATGATCGGTCTGAGCGACTTCGACCTTCACGCGCCGGATCTTGCGCAGAAATTTCGCGTCATCGAGCAGCAACTGATGCGCGACGGACAGCCGATGATCGACGAGGAGGAGTTCGTCGTCGATGCGTCAGGCACCGGCAAATGGTTCCTGTCTACGAAACTGCCGTTGCGCAACGTTCAGAACAACATTTTCGGCCTCGTCGGCATTGCCCGCGACATCACTGCGCGCAAGCAGGCCGAAATCCTTCGCGACGGGCAGGCGCATATCCTCGAGATGATCGCAAAGAGCGCTCCCCTCGAAGACGTGCTCGAGCGGCTCATGCGTCTGGTCGAGTCCCAACTGGCGGGGATATTCGGTTCGGTCTTGCTGCTCGACAAGGATGGCAGCCACTTGCGCCACGCCGCCGCGCCGAGCCTGGCGAGAGACTACACCGACGCCGTCGACGGCGCCGCGGTAGGCCCAAGGGCAGGGTCTTGCGGTACCGCAGTCTATCGGCGCGAGCCGGTGATTGTCGCTGACATCATGCAGGATCCGCTTTGGCAGGACTATCGCGAACTCGCGCGGCCACACGGTTTGCGTTCATGCTGGTCGACGCCGATCCTGTCGCATCAGGGCGCCGTGCTCGGCGTTTTTGCGATGTATTCTGTGACGGTGCGCGAACCGACCGAGGCCGAGACTCGCCTCATCGATTTCACCACGCGCATCGCCGGGATCGCCATCGAACGCAAACAGGCCGAAGACCGGATACACTTCATGGCCAATCATGACGTGCTGACCGGGCTTCCCAATCGCGCCTTGTTGGAGGACCGGCTTTCACAGGCGGTCTTGTACGCCCAGCGATACGATCGCTGGGTGACGGTGGTGTTCATCGATCTGGACAATTTCAAATTCGTCAACGACACGCTCGGCCACAATGCCGGCGACGAGCTTCTGAAGACCGTCGCAAGTCGCATGGTCGACTGCGTCCGGGCGACCGATACCGTCGTGCGGCTTGGCGGCGACGAATTCGTCGTCGTGCTTTTCGACCAGCCGGCGAACGTCGATCTCGTTTCCGAGACCTTGCAAAAGCTCAGGGCTGCACTCGCCGAACCGGTTCAGCTCGGAGCGCATCTTGTGCGGGCGACGGCCAGCATCGGCATTGCCAACTATCCCAAGGATGGGACGGATCCCGATACGCTGCTGGCAAATGCCGACGCGGCCATGTATCGCGCCAAGGAATTCGGCCGCGATAATTTCCAGTTTTACGCTCCGGAGTTCAACACCAGGGCGCATGAAAAATTCGTGCTTCAGGAAGAGTTGCGAAACGCCTTGGCGCGTTCGGAATTCACGCTGCTCTACCAACCGCAGGTGGACCTTCGGTCAGGTCGGGTTTTTGCGGTCGAGGCGCTGATACGCTGGAACCACCCAACGCTTGGCACGGTAATGCCGACGATGTTCATCCCGACCGCCGAGGAGACAGGTCTGATCGTATCGATCGGCGACTGGGTTCTGCATGAGGCGTGCCGGCAGAACAAAGCCTGGCAAGACGCAGGACTGCCGCCCTTGACCGTTTGCGTGAATGTGTCGGCGCGGCAATTCAGGGAGCGCAACCTGATCGATCGCATCGTCAGCGCGCTGAAGGACAGCGGCCTGGAGGCCAGGTATCTCGAGCTGGAGGTGACCGAGAGCCTTATCATGCAGGATATCGAGCTGGCGGTCGCCACCATGAACGCCCTGCAAAGCCTGGGTGTCCAGATCTCGATCGATGATTTCGGCACCGGCTATTCCAGCCTCAGCGCACTCAAGACCTTTCCCGTGGCGCGGCTGAAGATCGACAAGTCCTTCATCAAGGATCTCGCCGCCGACGAGAACGATCAGGCTGTGGCCAGCGCGGTGATTTCATTGGGGCAAAATCTCAACCTGAGGGTCATCGCCGAGGGCGTTGAGACAGATGATCAGGTGGCTTTCCTGCGCAGGAACAATTGCGACGAAATGCAGGGCTATCATTTCAGCAGGCCGGTTTGTGCGCAGGACGTCGAGGAATTGCTCGGCGGCGGCCGCAAAGACTGACGGGTCGGCCATCCTGCAGGCTTCCGCCGACCAAATGGCGGAAATTATCTACCGAGCACAAGGCACCAATAGCGAAGCGTGCTGTCGCGGCCGTCGCGCACATAGGCGAGGCCGAAGCGGGTGAAGCGCGGGTCGAGCATGTTGCGGCGGTGGCCTGGCGAATGCACCCAGATATCAAACAGCTTCTGCTGGTCGAAGCGGCCTTCGGCGATGTTTTCGGCGGCTGCGCCGGCAATGCCATTGTCTTTGACGCGCGAGGCAAAGTCCTTGCCCCAGCCGGTGGTGTGGTTCATTCGGCCGCCGCGCGCCATATAGCCGGCCTGCTGCAGCGCCGCCTGCTCGAGCGGCGCATCGGGGACAAGCGGCCCGAGACCCGCCGAAGCGCGGATGCCGGCCAGCGTGCCAGCGGCGGAGGCAGAGACACCGGCGCCTTCGCCGGTGGGCAGCACGGTGGCGCAGGCGACGAGCCCGGCAAGGGCGCCAAGGCCGGCAGCTCTGAGCAGCACGCGCCTGCTTAGGCTTGGTTGGGCCTCATAATTTTCGATTTTCGTAACGGTCATGCCGGCCTGACATAACCGCGATCATGGCTTTTGCCGGGCAGGGCGGTGAAAATGCGTGATGATGGTTTCGACGTGATGGCACTGTGTCAGATTGATTTCACTGCTCAATCGAAACAGGCTTGCTCGGATGGCGGCATTCGCCCAGGCGGCTGTTCGGGCTCGATACGCCCAGGGGCTCGATACCCAGTCAGGCATTCACGGACAGAGAGTTTCTTTTGCCCCATCTTTGCGGCTTCACGAGCGCTGGCGAGGTATCCTCGGTTGCAAATTTTCTCTGGGGGATATCGCTTGCAGTGACGACCGGAGCGATTCGTACGCCTGAGCACCAAGCAGCCTCCGGTATTGGTCTTCGAGACGCTGATTGAAATCGTGGACGGTCCGGATCACCGCAAGCGCCGCGTCAGTTGCAACGATTAATTTGGCCCGTCGGTCGTTCGGATCATGCGAGCGCCGAACATAACCGAGGCGCTCCAGTTCATCGATCAACTCACCCATCGATGCTTTGCCGATGCCCGCACGCTCTGCGAGGACGCTGGGTCGGGTTCCCTCCGCGTCGATGTTGGCGAATACAGCGCCGTGTTTGGGCTTGATTGCCGAATGGCCGCTCTCCCGGAGAACCTGGACCAAAGCGCTCGCCGACGATTGATAAGCATAGAGAAGCAGAGACTGCGTGTATGGCTGATTATCCATCTTTCCAAACTTATATGGTGCCCATATAGTATGGCAACCGAACTATATGGCAGGAGGTCAGCATGGCTACCGGCAACGTCCGAACTGAAGGGGTGGAAAGTGTCGCGCACAGGCTGATCGAAGCTTGGAATCGTCACGATGCTCGCGCCTTTGCCGCCGTATTCGCGGCAGATGCCGAATTTACAAACGTCTTCGGTATGCAGGCGACTGGACGTGACAAGATCGAGCAGTTCCATGCCCCAATTTTTGAGAAGATGTTCAAGCACAGCCACCTATCCGCCGAAAGCGTGCGGAACAGGCTTGTTCGCCCTGATGTTGCCACGCTCGACCTGCGGTGGTCCATGACTGGCGCGCTCGATCCGATGGGAAACGAATGGCCGCGTCGGCGCGGATTAATCAGCGTAGTGGCGACGCGGGATCATGATGAATGGTTGATTGCAACGATGCACAATATGGAACTTGGGGACGATCAAATGGCAAAGTCTCAGGAGAAACTTCAAGAGCATAAGTAGGCTCTTCATTCACACAGAATCAAAAGCGACAGCCAGCCAGCATGGTCAAGCCGATCTGATCGGGCAACGAGATCGAACGGCGGGTCAGGTGATCGGGATTGGCGAGCTATGCTACAGGAGTTGGTGCCGGATGGCGGTGCCTTGTCCCGGTTTGGCTGGCACAATGGCGCGCCCCATAGCCGGTCGCCTTGGTCTTGCGGAATCTAATGTATGAACGGCTTGGAGCGCGCTGGGCTCTCGCCGGCAGTTCTTTGCGGCGCGGTGATCGCCGGGCGGCTATTCCGCCGCCACGAGTTTGGTTTCCGGCGTCGATGTAGCCCGGCTGGCCCGATCGTCCTCGGTATCTTCCCACCAATCGCCCAGGGCGTCGATGAGCGGCACAAGCTTGAGACCGGGCTCCGTCAGGTCGTAATCCACGTGTAGCGGATAGCCGGCATGCGCTGTTCGCCGCACAATCCCGGCTTCCTCCAGCTTGCGTAGTTCGAGCGCCAGGATGCGGTGCGAAACTGTCGGGTTGTCACGCCTCAAATCGCTGAAGCGCTTGGTCCCGTCCTTGAGGTAGTAGAGCAGCAAGGTGGGCCAGCGACCGCTGAGCACACGCATGGTCTCCTCGATCGGGCAGCGCGAGACGACATCTTTCATGGCGGGGACCTGGTTACAGAATAGTGCGTAATTTACATGGGGCGACCAGCGTTTAGGGTCAAGTTTCGCTGCGCAGCGTGACCCCTAACATGGAAGAGAGAAAGAAATGGAACCTATTCTCCTTTACGGCTTCCCGCTGGGAAGTTCGATGGGGCTTGTCGCTGCTTTTGAACGCCTCGGACAGCCCTACCGCCTGTGTCGTGTCGACATGCTCGCTGAGATGAAGAACGACGCCTATGCCAGCATCAACGGCCGTCAGGAAACGCCGGTGTTGATCACGGACGAAGGCAGGGTGCTCACCGAGACCATGGCGATTGCCGCCTGGCTCGAAGCTCGCGATACGCAACGTCGTATCAGCTTTGAGTCTCGCTCGCCGGAAGCCGACCGGATGCACCAGCTGATGGCTTTCGTGAACACCGGTTTCACCGCCGCTTTCACCCCGCTCTGGGCTGCTTATGAAATGGAGCCGGCCGAACCGGTGCTGCTGGCGACCTTGCGTGACTTTGGCCGCAAGGTCGTTACCAACCGCCATGACCAGCTCGAGGCGATGATCCTCGACACGGATTTCCTGGTCGGCGACCGGCTGACGCTTGCCGATACCACGCTGATCGGCGTGGCGCGCTGGGCGGAGTTCCACCAGGCGGTCGACGGCGCCGCTTATCCCAGGGTGGCGGCGCTACGTCGCCGCATCGAAGCCGATCCGGCCGTGCGCTACGCGCTCGCTGTCGAGGCTGGCGAAAAGCCCGCCGGGTCAGGCGCTTGCCTCGGTCAGGTGCCGCTGGCCGAGGTGATCGATCGCTTCGCGGCCTAATCCGTTCGTTCAGCCGCCCGGCGCCCCGGCGCCGGGCGGTGGCGACAAGCACACCGAGATCCGCTATCATACGGGCGTTCTTGAAGTGGCAGCTGCGGGCGGCCATCCTGGCGGTGACCGCCCCGACACACGGGAGAAAGGTTATGGCCGGCTTTCATGTCATGGCGGACGCACGTGGAATGCATGTACAGCCCACGGTGCGCCGCATCAGCACCGAGGATCTGATCGATGCGCTCCGTCTCGGCGTAGAGGATTTCTGGGCCAAGCCCTCGCATTATGTGTTCCTGTGCCTGATCTATCCGGTGGTCGGCCTGATCCTGACGCAATGGACCTCGGGCTCGAACGCCATCCAGCTCATCTATCCGCTGATGTCCGGCTTCGCTTTGGTCGGTCCGTTCGCCGCTATCGGCCTTTACGAGATCAGCCGCCGGCGCGAGTTCGGCATGGATACATCCTGGTGGCATGCGCTCGACGTGCGCCACTCGCCGGCGCTGCCCGCGATTGCAGTCATCGGTATCATGCTGGTGGTACTGTTCCTGCTCTGGCTGTTCACCGCGCAATCGATCTACACCAGCCTGTACGGCAATCAGCCTCCGGCCTCTATCGTCGGCTTTATTCGCGAAGTGCTGACGACCAGCAAGGGCTGGACACTGATCCTGCTCGGCAACCTGGCTGGGTTCGCCTTCGCCGCGATCGTGCTGGCGACGACTGTCGTCGCCTTTCCGCTGCTGCTCGACCGCGATGTCGGCGCGGTCTCGGCAGTCGAGACGTCGGCAAGGGCAGTTATGACAAACCCGTTGCAGATGGCGCTGTGGGGCCTGATGGTCGCCGTGCTCCTGGTCATCGGCTCGATCCCGCTATTTGCCGGGCTTGCCGTCGTCATGCCCATCCTTGGCCACGCGACCTGGCATCTCTACCGCAGGGTGGTCGAACCGGAGCGGGCACAGCAGGTCAGGCGGCCGATGTAGGACCGATCAGCGTTGCGCGTCGGTTGCCATCTTGACGGCCAGCGCGGTCAGCACCGTGCCCATCATCCAGCGCTGGATCACCAGCCATAGCGGCCGCCCGGCGAGGAAGATGGCGATCGAGCCGGCCGTCACCGCGATGATGGCGTTGACGGTCAGGCTGATCGCGACCTGCGTGGCACCGAGCACCAGAAGCTGCGACAGCACGTGGCCCTTGCCGGGGCTGATGAATTGCGGCAGCAGCGACAGATAGAGCACTGCCACCTTCGGGTTGAGCAGGTTGGTCATCAGGCCCATGGCGAACAGCTTGCGCGGCCTGTCTTTCGGCAGTTCGCGGATCTGGAAGGGCGAGCGCCCGCCGGGCTTCACCGCTTGCCAGGCGAGCCACAGCAAATAAAGCGCGCCGGCAAGGCGCAGCACATCATAGGCAAAGGGCACGGCGAGCAGCAGCGCGGTGATGCCGAACGCCGCCGACAGCACGTAGAACAAAAAACCGAGCGCCACACCGCCCAGCGAGATCAGCCCGGCCTTCGGCCCTTGCGACAGCGAGCGCGAGATTAGATAGATCATGTTCGGGCCGGGCGTCAGCACCATGCCGAGGCAGACCAGCGCAAAGGCAAGGTGGTTGGCGGGTTCAGGCAAGAGCGCATCTCCGGATGAGGACACTCACCACATGCTTCCATCACCCGCAAGGGCATGAGGGCAGGAGCCTTTGCGCCAGTGCGCCGGGGCCCCTGCCTTAGTCGCCAATCCCATCGCCTTCAGCCGACGATGCGCAGGTTCGACAATTCGTTGGCGATTTCCTTGAAATTGTCCGACAGAGTCGCGCCCGTCGCATTCCAGAACAGCTTGGCCGGCTTGCTCGGGTCGGCCGAATCCTTGCGGAAGCGCGAATCCGACGAACACGCCTTCAGCGCATCGATTGCCTTCTTGTCGCTGGCATCTGTGGGCGACAGGTCGAGCGCCACCGTCATCACCAGAATGTTCGAATTCTTTGCATTGGCGCAGAGCGTTTTCATCTGCTCGTCGAGTGCTGCCGTGTAGTTGGCACCGGTATAGGTGGTCTTGCCGATATCGGTGCTGGTATTCATGAACAGGCGGGTTACGCTTCCAGATCCCGGATAGGTCAGCCCAGTGTAGCCGTAGGCGGCGTAGGTCGACCTGTTGTTGGCGTAGCTGCCGTCGCTGACGGCACTATAAGTATTGGCTCCGTCGGTCAGCACCACGACCACCTTGTCGTTGCCCCTCTCGCTGTTCGGCCGACCATCGGTGAACGGTGGGTTGCTCGATACAGTTCGCCAGCCCCAGGCAAGGCCCTCCGGCACGTTGGTGTTGCCGTTCGGCGCCATGGCGTCGATGGCGTCCTTGATCTCCTGCTTCTCTGCGTCCTGACTGACGTCCTTCAACGGCGTGATGGGGTTGGTGGTGCAGGAGGAATTCGGCCCATCGCCCGCGGCTGCGGATTGCGAACCGTATGGTTTTACCAGGAAATATTTGCGCATGTCAGACTGGCGCTGGGAAGCCGTAGGACCGGCGACATAGGGCCAATCGGCCCACCAGTTGTTACCGTAATTGTAGGACGTGCCGATGACGTCGTTGATGCCGTCACGGTTGAAATCGAGCCACAGAGTGCCAGCCTCATGCGGGGCGAACATCGGCACGAAAAGCGTGGCCGGCGCGGCTGTATCGGGCGTGGTGTCGTCGACATTGTAGGGATATGGCCGTGCTTCGACGCAACCTTGCCAGCTCGCATAGCGGCTTGTGGTGTAGATATATTCCGGTGCGCTCCAGTGGCCGTACTGGCAGGTGCCGTTCTTCTTGTATGTGTCGCAGACATATTGCTTCGAATTGGGTACCTCTTCGCGGCCCGATTCGACCGTCATGTCGGCGTAGAGGCTGAAACGCGTCAGCGGCTGGTCCTTGGTCTCGGCCCAGCCGGTGCCGCGCTTGTACCAGACGCCGTTGAGCTTCTCGGCATATTTGTCCGGATTGTTGGCGGCACTCATCGTCGTCCAGTCGAAATCCTCGTGCTGGATCGGGGAGATGCCGTCCTGATCCATCCAGCCGTCCTGGTCGTGGGTAGGGCCGACATTGACCGAAGCCGCAAACGGCACGAGAGAAAACTGCACCGGTTTGGTGATCTGCTTCATCTGCTGCGCCTGAAGCGCCAGCGTATCGACAAGCTGCTTGGCGGCCGACTTCAGCAGGTCTATTCGCTTCTCGCCGGTGCCGGAGCCGAGATCGCTCATCGAGCCGGAATTATCCAGCACAAGCGCGACTTCGAGGGTGTTCTTGAGGCGGAGTTCCGAACATTCGGTGAAGGTCGTGTCGCTTGCCGTGCCGCCGATCAGCACGCTGGCGGCCGGTAGAAAATAGGGGTGGAAGGTGAGGCCGGCGCAGAGCTTCAAGGTGCCGCCGCCGGCATTGTTGTTGGGCAGCGTGACGGTCAGCGCTGTGTTCGCCGGGTCGATACGTGCGAGATTGGTTTCGAAAAATGTCTTGGCGTAGGCCTTGACGTCGTCGTCGCTGGCGCCGGCAACGATCTGCTGGGCGGCGGCGATGCCGGCCGCGTCAAGGGCATTCAGCGTTTCGTGCTTCTGGCGCAACAACTCCCCGTAATCGACGCTGAGCGCCAACCCGCCCATCAGCGGTACAATGGTGATTGCGGTCATTAAGGAGTAGTTGCCACGTCTGTCGCGTCGGAAATTTCCGATCATTGCCTTCAGCATTCCCGCCCGCCCCGTTTTTTTTCCGGACGATGCCACGCATTTTTAAATTTCCGATTGCTAAAATACGTTCAAGGTCGGCACGGTTTTTCAATGCCCGTTAACCACACGTCCGCAATCGGCAATGCTGCTCGGCGGCAAAGCCCCATAAGGCTCTGAAAAAGAAGGCTTTCGCCATCACGTCCTCGCCGGCGTCGCCGGGCGGCAATCTTGCGGGCACAACGAAAGCTGGTGACAGAGCGAAGCGCTTCGGTTAATCCGGGCCGGCCGCTACGGACCGTCGGTCGCGGCGCTTGCAAGCATCATGGTACAGGGACAACGGCATGGCGGATTCGCCCGACATCATCGGTTCGCTCGCAGACTTGTCGGGAGCCTATTCAGCCATCCTGTGCGACGTCTGGGGCGTGGTGCACAATGGCGAATGGCATTTCCCGGCGGCGGCTGCCGCGCTGATCGCTGCTCGCGCGGCGAAAATACCTGTCGTGCTGATCACCAATTCGCCGCGTCGCAGCGCC
Organism: Mesorhizobium sp. M0808; assembly: GCF_040320025.1. Lineage (NCBI taxonomy): Bacteria > Pseudomonadati > Pseudomonadota > Alphaproteobacteria > Hyphomicrobiales > Phyllobacteriaceae > Mesorhizobium > Mesorhizobium sp. M0808. Next base: position 122,677 of record NZ_JAMYOX010000013.1, on the reverse strand, counting down.
GACGTGGTGGCACAGATGAGCGCCATCGGCGTTCCGCCCGCCGCCTACGACCGTGTCGTGACGTCCGGCGACGTTACCCGCGACCTGATCGCCGAAGGGCCGCGAAAGATCTTCCATATAGGCGCCGATCGGGATTTCACGCTCTATGAGGGCCTCGACGTCGAACTCGTCGAGGAGTTCGAAGCATCCGGCGTGGTCTGCACCGGCCTGTTCGATGACGAGGTGGAGAAGCCGGAAGATTATGCCGATCTTCTGCAGAGGCTGCGTGCCAGGAACCTGCCCTTCATTTGCGCCAATCCCGACATCGTCGTCGAGCGCGGCGAACGCATGATCTGGTGCGCAGGCGCTTTGGCCCGCGAATACGCACAGCTTGGCGGACGCACGCTGATCGCCGGCAAACCCTACGCGCCGGTCTATGACGTCGCCATGAAGGAGATCGCCGTCATTCTCGGCCGCCCGGTCGAGCGTTCGCAAGTTCTGGCCATCGGCGACGGCATAATGACCGACATCAAGGGCGCGGCCGACAATGGCTTCGACGTGCTCTACGTATCGGGCGGCATCCATGCCCGCGATTACGGTGAGACGCTGCAGCCGGATCCGGCCAGGCTCGCGGCCTTCCTGGAAAAATATGGCTACAGGCCGGTCGCGGTGATTCCCAGGCTGCAATAGGTTCAAGCCATGACGGCCATGTTCGAACGCATTTCCGCAACCGCACCGCTGCCGGCCCATCTGCGCGGCGGCGTGGTGGCTATCGGCAATTTCGACGGCGTCCACCGCGGCCACCAGGCGGTGCTCGAACGCGCGCGCGCCGAAGCGGAGCGTCGCGGCGTACCCGCCCTGGTGCTGACCTTCGTACCGCATCCGCGAAAGGTGTTTAGGCCGGACATGCCGTTGTTCGTGCTGACGCCGCCGCCGATGAAGGCGCGGCTGTTGTCGCATCTGGGCTTTGCGGCGCTGGTCGAACAGCCGTTCACACGCGAGTTCGCCTCCTTGTCGGCGGAGGCTTTCGTCACCGGCGTGCTCGAGCGCAACCTCGGCATAAGCCACGCCGTCACCGGCTTCGATTTCCATTTCGGCAAGGACCGCCAGGGCGGCCCGGCCTATCTGATGGCTGCCGGCGAGCGCCACGGCTTCGGCGTCACGCTGGTCGATGCGTTTCGCGACGAAAGCGCCGAGGTGGTGTCGTCGAGCCGCATACGCACGCTGCTGTGCGAGGGCAATGTGGCCGAGGCCGCCGGCTTGCTCGGTTACCGTTTCACCGTCGAGGCGGAGGTGATCGGCGGCCAGCAGCTCGGCCGAACGCTCGGCTTTCCGACCGCAAACATGAGGCTTTCGCCGGAAGCGACCCTCAAGGAAGGGATCTATGCCGTCCGCTTCCGCCGCGCCGACGGTTCGCTTCACGATGGCGTCGCCAGCTTCGGCCGCCGGCCGACGGTCGACGGCAATGGCGCGCCATTGCTGGAGACCTTCGTCTTCGACTTTTCCGGCGACCTCTACGGCGAGATTTGTGCCGTGTCCTTCTTCGGCTACCTGCGCTCGGAGGTGAAGTTCGACGGGCTTGACGCGCTGGTCGCCCAGATGAAGCGCGACGAGGCCAAGGCGAAGGCACTGCTCGCCGGCGTCAGGCCGCTTTCCGGGCTGGACGCGGCCATAGCTTTTTAGAGCATGGTCCCGAACCGAAGGTCAGCGAAGCAAAAAGTGGGAACCGGTTTTCCGATTAAGATCATGCTCAACCAGAATTTATCTCTTCAGCGCCACGCCAAGGGCGATGAAGCTCCAGCCCTGGAAGATCAGGTCGACGGCCAGGAACAGGCCCAGCACCCACACGCTGTTGACCGGCCAGCCCATGGCGATGACCAGTCCCGCCAGCGCGCTGATGATGCCGGCCGCGACCACCCAGCCCCAGCCCGGCTGCGGCCGGTGGCTGTAGCCTACCCAGGCCCTGAGCACGCCTGAGGCAAGCAGCGCGACCGCCAGGAGGAAGGTCAGCACCGTCGAGGCGAGGACCGGATTGTCGAAGGCGAAGAAGCCGGCGACGGCGTAGAGGAGGCCGCTGAGCAGCCAATAGAAGAAACGGCCCCATGTCTTCACGCCGAAGGCATGGATGATCTCGACAATGCCGGCCATCAGCATCAGCCAGCCCACGACAAAGACCGAGGCGACGGTTGCGATGAACAGATTGCCGAAGGCAATGCCGCCGAAGACAAGCAGCAGCACCCCGAGCGCGACGAACCATCCCCATTTCGCCCGCGTCTGGCTGATCGCATCTTTCAAGGCATCGCCGTGCAGTGTCATCGCCCTCTCCCTCAAGACTACTTGGCCTTTTTGTCGGCTTTGAAGGTAACGCCGATAGGCCTTCTCGTAAAGCGAGCAGGCTGTGAGGGTCACACCCATGCTCGGGCGGTACGCCTGCGAGACGTCTGCTTTTGGCAAGAGCAGCCGCTGCGAGTTCATTTCCGTGAAACGTGGGCTTGCGCCCTCAGGCCAAACCGTGGTCATGCCGAGGTTTAGTTGGAGAATAGCTCCTGTCCGCAAAGCGGCCGCAACGTCGAGCTTTGATACAGAGCCAGACCTCCAAACGCCGCGCAACGCCGGTCGCATCCGCATGTCACAACCTTGCGTCGAGGTCTCAGTAATCGCCGCCCTCGGCGATGCAGCGTCGCGAGGATTAGCCCGAGCGCGTTGGGCAAGAAGTAGATTGTTCCGCCGAGCTGGTTCGAGAGCGGCATGGTCTTGGCTTCCCATGACAGGAAATAGTCGCCGGCGATCACCGTGAAGCCGATGCCCCACACCAGGATTGCGCACAGGCAGCCCAACATCATCCATGCCTTGCCATGAGCGAAATCGGCGCTGCTGCCAACCACCTTGCGCAGCATAAGCACAACCCCGATCAGTCCGAATATCCCCGCCATGGTCTCGACGGCCATGATGCCGACGAGTGCCACAGGGGCAGCCCATGGCATGGTGATGGCACGCCATTGCTGCCATGGGTTGCCGTAGGTGTTGGTCATTTCGATCATCGGCTTCACGGCATTCACCAGAGTGTCTTTGAAGTCGGTTGCATCGTTCAACAGACCGAGAAAACCCCACAGGGTGGGGAACAGCGCCATCACGATCAGCCCCAATCGTCCTACGCTGCGCGGATTGACAAGCCGCTCGGCAGTGGTTCCGGCATACGAATTGTCCGGCATCGGAATTCCCCCTCTTTTGAACCTTGCACCGTCGAGCAATCGAAAATTGGCTCACACGGCAGCACCGCCAATATGCACGGACCTCGGACGATTTCTCGCTGATGTTGATCGGGCTGATCGCAAGATGATCGTGGCGCTGGTTCGTCGCTATATTTGCAGGCAGGCAATCGTTATCTTGTCGATGACATTTGGCTGTTCGCCTTTCTCGGCGCTTGGCAAGACTGGGGAAGCAAAATGAGCGATGTGGACGAACACTTCGATCTGATGGAGATCAACGCCGTCCGCAGGCTGTTGACGTCAAAACCACGAACGGTCCGCTGGGACGAACGCCGGGCGCGGCTCGACGAAGTCGGTTCGGTCTGGCCGGTCGCGGAGGACATCCGATGCGAGCGCGTGGTTTTCGATGGCCTCGCGGGCGAGTGGTCCCTGGCGCCTGGGAGTGACAGGGATAAGGTTCTGCTCTTTTTCCACGGTGGTGGCTACTGCTCCGGCTCCCTTAAAAGTCATCGTCGAATGGTTACCGAGGCAGGTCGGGCAATGGGAATACGCACCCTCGCGATCGACTATCGCCGCGCACCGGAACATCCTTTCCCTGCGCAACATGAAGACGCACTCACCGCATGGCGCTTTCTGAGCCGGCAAGGCATCGCGTCGGATCGCATCGTGGTTGGCGGAGACAGTGCGGGCGGCAACCTCACTCTGTGCCTGGTCAGTATATTGCGCACGGCAGGCGAGCCGTTGCCGCGATGTCTTTGGCTGGTTTCGCCTTGGACGGACCTTTCGATGTCCGGCGCGACACTATCAACCAAGGACGCAATCGACCCTATCATCCACCGGGCGTATTTGGAGGAACTGGCAACGGCCTATGTTCCCAATGGCGTTGGTCGGCGCGATCCGCTGATCTCGCCTTTGTTCGCCGATCTGAGCGGATTTCCCCCAATGCTGATACAAGCCGGTTCGGCCGAGACGCTGTTGTCGGACGCAACTCGGCTCGCCGAAGCCGCTGGCGCGGCTGACGTTAAAGTAGGTCTCGAAATTTGGCCTCATATGATTCACGCTTGGCCGGTTTGGAATGCGGGGTTGAGCGCCGGTCGCCGCGCTCTTCACAGCGCAGGCATGTTTGTCCGCGAATGTTTGTAACCCCTGCCGAGGCAACTGCTATCGTATTCCAAACACTTGATCTGGAATCTTGGTGCGCCAAACAATCGACTGCAACGCGGAACAGGCCGGCCAACGCTGCCAATGTTGCGGATATTAAGTCAAATTTTACCGAACTAGCGCCATGGCTTCAGTCAAGGCTGGTTGTATCGGCCAATGCGTTCGACGTATGGAGTAACGATGCGGTCTGTCCCGACGATCTTGGCCGCATTCATGCTCGGCACCTGCGGCGTTGCCAAGGCCGGCGAGGGAACCTTCGGCTGGCTGTCCGGAGACTGGTACCTGACGGTCGGCGCCACCGGCATGGTTGCCCCGAATTTCGAGGGCGGCAAGAAGTACCTGCTCAGTGCCTCGCCGATCATCTCGCTCGGCAAGGCTGGTCCCGCGGCGCGCTTCACCTCGCGCAACGACAATATCTCATTGGCATTGATCGACGATGGCGGCGTCCGCGCCGGCCTGACAGGCAAGTTCCTGTTTTCCCGCGACGGTGGTGACGCCGACGAATTGAAGGGTCTCGACCCGGTGCACTGGGGCGGCGAGGCTGGCGGCTTCTTCGAATTCTATCCTTTGGATTGGCTGCGTGCCCGCGCCGAATTGCGGCACGGCATTCGCGCCCATAACGGCTTTGTCGCCGACATCGCCGCCGACGCCTTTTACGATGTGACGTCCGACGTTAGGATTTCGGCCGGACCGCGCGTTTCGTTCGCCTCATCGGACTATTTCGACGCCTATTACGGCGTTGATGCCAAGGAGTCCCTGGCCTCGGGACTTAGCGAATATCATCCCGGCGGCGGGGTGAAGTCGGCGGGCCTGGGCGGCGCGGTGACCTGGAAGGTGACCGAGCCGATGACGGCCAGTCTGTTCGGCGAATATTCCCGCCTGATGGGCCCGGCCGCCGATTCCAGCCTGGTCAAGGAGCGCGGCTCCAGGGATCAGTTCATGATCGGCGTGTCGACGACCTATCGCTTCGATTTTTCGATGTGATGTCTACCCCAGCAATCGGGTATCGATAGGATGCGTTGTGACCTCAACGATGTGGATGCCGTCGCGCGCCAGCAAATCTGGGTTGAAGAGATAGTTCCTTGTAAACGGGACGATCACACAGGGGACTTCCATAACGGCGTGCTTGGCTGTGGCGATAAAATCCGTGCCGAGCCGCTGCGTCGTGGCTGTATCGTGCTTCCAGTCATCAGATAATTCCAGAGATGCAACGGTAACGCCGTCCGGCACTTCGATTTCCAGAAGCTGATAGGTCTGGGGCAGGTCTTCCGCGTCCACATGCACCAGAATTTCGAGAAGCGCTGTAGCTGGATGATCGGCGCAGTAGACGATCGGTGTCCCCATGACATGCCAACGGCCGGCGCTGACCATGCCACCGGCGCCGGAGAGATCGGCGTAGCTGGAAATGCGCCACAGCCGCATATGTGTTAGGCGAGAATGCCGTAATCGATGCGATGGAGCTCTTCTTCCACCAGGACGGCACCCGTCTCGGACTGCAAGAGGTTGATCGGTATCTCGTTGAGCACTCTGCTGCGCTTGCGCAACCAACGCTGCGCCTTTTCATGACTGCCGAAAACCCGGTCCGCCATCGCTGAAACCCGCTCAAGTCGCTGGACGCGGTCGGATTCGGTGATCGTCAGAGTCTCGTTTCGCTCTTTACGACGCGCCAGGGTCCGTCGCGGGCCGACGATCTTGTAGATTTCATCACTACTGAAGCCCCGTTGACGGAGCCCTTCGACCCTGGTGACATGAACGAGAAACCGTTCCGTCGCGGTATCGGGAATTGCGGCGTCGGCGGGATCGGCTTCTGGGCGAACCTTGCTATGCAGACTAGACATGAGCTGGCTCCGCTGCCCCTTGCCCCTAGACATAGGCGCAAGTGGCACATCATGCAAGGAAAACCACGACAACAAACTAACGACCATGATGCCCCGACAGGAAACCGCCGAGAGTTCGGGCTTTTCAACATCGCCTGTGTCGGTTAAAAGCCCAGCCATGACGAGCTTTTCGCGCCTTCTCGCGACTGCGATACGAATTACAGGCCCGGTGTTCCGGGCGGCCTGACCGCCGCCGGAGCCGCCGGGAATCTTGCGCGCGGCCTCTCGCGCTTTTTCCAGATCATGATAGTTCAACGCCCGGGCTCTTTTGCCGCCGGCAACGCATATGGCAGACGAATGACTGATACCGAGACCGCCGAGACGATCGATTATTCCAAAACGCTCTACCTGCCGCAGACGGATTTCCCGATGCGCGCCGGGTTGCCGGAAAAGGAACCGCTGCTGGTCAAGCGCTGGCAGGACATGGACCTTTACCGCAAGTTGCGCGAAGACGCAGTCGGCCGCGAAAAATACGTGCTGCACGACGGCCCGCCCTACGCCAATGGCAACATCCATATCGGCCACGCGCTGAACAAGATCCTCAAGGACGTCATCACCCGCTCGTTCCAGATGCGCGGCTATGACTCGAACTATGTACCCGGTTGGGATTGCCACGGCCTGCCGATCGAATGGAAGATCGAGGAGCAGTACCGCGCCAAGGGCAAGAACAAAGACGAGGTGCCGGTCAACGAGTTCCGGCAGGAATGCCGTGAGTTTGCGGCGCACTGGATCAACGTGCAGGGTTCCGAATTCCAGCGGCTCGGCGTCGTCGGCGACTTCGACAATCCCTATACGACGATGGCTTTCCATGCCGAGGCGCGCATCGCCGGCGAGCTGCTGAAATTCGCAATGTCCGGCCAGCTCTATCGCGGCTCCAAGCCGGTGATGTGGAGCGTGGTCGAGCGCACCGCGCTGGCCGAGGCGGAGGTCGAATACCAGGACTATGAGTCGGACACGATCTGGGCGAAGTTTCCGGTCGTCAGCCTCGCTCGCCAGGTCATCAACATCGAGGATGGGCAGCCAGCCCTGGACCCCAAGCTGACGCAGACGTCGCTCGATCTGCTTGATGCCAACGTCGTCATCTGGACGACGACGCCGTGGACAATCCCCGGCAACCGCGCCGTCAACTACTCGCCGCGCATCAACTATGGTCTCTACGAGGTTACGGCGGCCGAGAACGCCTTTGGTCCTCAGCCCGGCGAAAAGCTGATCTTTGCCGAGAAACTTGCGGACGACGCTGCCGCGAAGGCCAAGGTCACTCTGAATCGGCTTCGCAGCGTTGGCGCCGAAGAGATTGAAAACCTTACGCTTTCGCATCCCCTCAAAGCTCTGGGCGGCGGCTACGATTTTCCCGTGCCGATGCTCGCCGGCGATCACGTCACCGACGATGCCGGCACCGGTTTCGTCCACACCGCGCCGGGGCATGGCCGCGAAGACTTCGACGCCTGGATGGATGCTGCCTCTGATCTTCGCCAGCGTGGCATCGACACCGCGATCCCCTTCACCGTCGACGATGCCGGCTTCTTCACCAAGGACGCGCCGGGCTTCGGCCCGGACCGCGAGGGTGGAGCGGCGCGCGTCATCGACGACAATGGCAAGAAGGGCAACGCCAACCAGGCTGTCATCGACGAGCTGATCAAGCGCAACGCGCTGTTCGCGCGCGGCCGCCTGAAGCACTCCTATCCGCATTCCTGGCGCTCGAAGAAGCCGATCATCTTCCGCAACACGCCGCAATGGTTCGTCTATATGGACAAGGAGCTTGGCGACGGCACGACGCTGCGCAGCCGCGCCCTGAAAGCCATCGACGATACCCGCTTCGTGCCCGCCGCCGGCCAGAACCGCATCCGCGCCATGATCGAGGAGCGCCCCGACTGGGTGCTGTCGCGCCAGCGCGCCTGGGGCGTGCCGATCGCCGTCTTTGCCGATGCCGACGGCAATGTGCTGCGCGACGAGGCAGTCAACCAGCGCATCATGGACGCCTTCGAGAAAGAAGGCGCCGACGCCTGGTTCGCCGCCGGCGCCAAGGAGCGGTTCCTCGGCAATCACGATGCCTCGAAATGGCAGCAGGTCATGGACATCCTCGATGTCTGGTTCGATTCAGGCTCGACGCATGCCTTCACGCTTGAGGACCGGCCCGACCTGAAATGGCCGGCCGACGTCTATCTCGAAGGCTCCGATCAGCATCGCGGCTGGTTCCACTCCTCGCTGCTCGAAAGCTGCGGCACCAGGGGCAGGGCGCCCTACGACACCGTCGTCACCCATGGCTTCACCATGGATGAGGAGGGGCGGAAAATGTCGAAGTCGCTCGGCAACACCGTCGTGCCGCAGGACGTCATCAGGCAGTCCGGCGCCGACATCTTGCGGCTGTGGGTGGTGACGACCGATTATTGGGAAGACCAGCGGCTCGGCAAGAACGTGCTGCAGACCAATATCGACGCCTACCGCAAGCTGCGCAACACCATCCGCTGGATGCTGGGCACGCTCGCCCACGACGATGGCGAGGAGGTGCCGCTGGATAAGATGCCTGAACTGGAGCGGCTGATGCTGCACCGGCTCGCTGAGCTCGATGAGGTCGTACGCTCGGGCTACGACGCGTTCGAATTCAAGCGCATCACCCGCGCGCTGCTCGACTTCATGGTGGTAGAGCTGTCGGCCTTCTATTTCGACATCCGCAAGGATGCGCTTTACTGCGAAGCGCCTTCCAGCGTGAAGCGCAAGGCTTCCGTGCAGGTGGTGCGCCATCTCTTCGACTGCCTGGTGAAATGGCTGGCGCCGATGCTGCCCTTCACCATGGAAGAGGCTTGGCTCGACCGTCATCCGGATGCGGTCTCCCTGCATCTCGACCAGTTCCCGGAGATCCCGGCGGACTGGAAGAACGAGGCGCTGGCGGAGAAGTGGCGCAAGGTGCGGCAGGTTCGCCGTGTCGTCACCGGCGCGCTGGAAATCGCCCGCGCGCAGAAGGTCATCGGCTCTTCGCTGGAGGCGGTGCCGGTCGTCACCCTCGACGACGCCGCGCTCGAAGCGGCGATTGCCGATGTCGATATGGCCGAGATGGCGATCACCAGCGATCTGGTAATCGTGCACGGCAAGGCGTCGGCGGGCAGCTTTACCCTCGACGACGTCAAAGGCGTCGCCGTGGTCGTCGAGAAGGCGGAGGACCGTGGTCTGGTGAAGTGCGCGCGCTCCTGGCGCTACACCGCCGATGTCGGCTCAGATCCGGAATTCCCGGATGTTTCGGCCCGTGACGCCGCTGTTCTGCATGAGCTGAAGGCTTTGAGCCGTCTTTAAGGCGGTGCACAAATGCCACGGCGGGCGGCCGATCGGCCCCCGCGCGTTGCCCTTAACGAGTGGTTGAGGTAAACACGCGAAACTCCGGACGACAAATTGTCGCCGGAATTCCGTCGGAAGAGCATAGGCGATGGGGACCGGACCTTTCTTTGGCCGGCGGCAATCGAGAGGCTGTCTACAGTGGGACTTTTTGGCATGACCGAGAGAACTTACGCGCGCGTTGCGCTGCTGGCGCCGCTTGTCGTATCGGGCCTCGCTTTGTCCGGCTGCATGGGCTCGCCCACTTACGGGACCGACAAGACCGCGGGCGCGCAGCTTGCCGGCGACCTCACCGGGGCTTTTTCCTTCGCACCCAAGCGCAAGGATAGTATCGACTACAAGCCGCGTCCCACGCTGGTGAAGCCAGGTCCGGGGCAGAAGGAAGTCTTGCCGCCGCCGCAGGAAAGCATCGAGACGGCAAGCGCCGAATGGCCCGAATCGCCGGAGCAGCGCCGTGCCCGCCTGCGCGCCGATGCCACCCTGCATCAGGACGACCCGGCCTACCAGGCGCAGGTCATCGATGACGTGCAGACGGATCCGGCGTCGGTCAAGGCCGCGCTGAAGCAGTCGGGCTCGAGCCACCCGCCAGCCTGGACTCCGGCCGATTCGGACAAGAGCCGCGCCGCGGAAATCATGCGCCGCCGGGCTGAAGGCAAACAGGGCGACCCGACCACCCGCAGATATCTGAGCGAGCCGCCGGTGCAATACCGCGCTGCCGCCGCCACCGCGCCGCAGGGTGACCTCGGCGAGGACGAGTACAAGAAGGAACGCCGCCTCAAGAGGGAGGCGGCCGCCAAGAGTAAGAGCGGCGGCATGTTCGACTGGCTGCCCTGGTAGGCTGACGGCGCCAGAGACGTTCTTGCCCTGGATTGGCTGGCTGGATTGGCTGACTTGGATTTGGACCGTCTGCCGGACCAGAAAATCAGGGTCCGCGTCGCTCTCGAAAAAAGTCCTTCAGCAATGCTGCTGCTGCGTTCTCGGCCATGCCCGGATAGATGTCGGGCACATGGTGGCAGGTCGGTGACGTGAAGAAGCGAACGCCGTTGACCACTGCGCCGCCCTTCTCGTCGGCAGCGCCGAAATAAAGCCGGCGCAGCCTGGCGAAGGAGATGGCGCCGGCACACATGGCGCACGGCTCCAGCGTCACATAGAGATCGTGGCCGCTGAGCCGCTCGCTGCAAAGCTTGCGGCAGGCCTCGCGGATCGCCAGCATCTCGGCATGGGCGGTGGGATCGGCAAACTCGCGGGTGCGGTTGCCGGCACTCGCAACGACCGTATCGCCGCCGACGACGACCGCGCCAACCGGCACCTCGCCACGCTGGGCGGCGGCTTCGGCTTCTTTCAGCGCCAGGGCCATGAAATCCTGCCGCTTCACGCGGTTTCCATTCCGATTATCTCCTCGCCACTAGAGCGCGATCCTGTTACTACCCGCGCAAACGAGCAAAGGCCACATGGACGACAAAAACAAGAAATTCCCGCGCAAGGCCGGCCCGAAGCCGGCGGGGCCGCGTGGTCGCGATGGCGCTCCCGGCAAGGGCGGCAAGCCACCCTTCGGCGCCAAAAAACCTTACGCTCCGCGCGGCGACCGGCCGGCGGCGGCCGAAGGCGAACGGCCGAAGCGCGACTTCAAAGGCGGCGACAGGCCGTTCAGCAAAGGGCCGCGTCCGGAAGGCAAGCCTTATGAACAGCGCGAGGGTCCACGCAAGCCTTATGCGCCGCGCGGCGACCGGCCGGCAGCTGCCGAAGGCGAGCGGCCGAAGCGCGACTTCAAAGGCGGCGACAGGCCGTTCAGCAAAGGGCCGCGTCCGGAGGGCACGCCTTATGAAAAGCGCGAAGGTCCGCGCAAGCCTTACGCACCGCGCGGCGACCGGCCGGCAGCTGCCGAAGGCGAGCGCGGCGAGAGGCGCTTCGACCGTCCCAAGCGTGATTTTGGCGGCGATCGACCGCAAGGGGCACAAAGGGCACAGGCGGCATCGGAAGGCGGCTTCAAGCCGCGCCCGCGTCGCGTCGAGGCAACGGAAGAAGCCGGCGAACGCATTGCCAAGCGGCTGGCGCGTGCCGGCCTGGCCTCGCGCCGCGACGCCGAGGAACTGATTGCGGCCGGCCGCGTCAAGGTCAATGGCAAGGTGTTGTCCTCGCCGGCCTTCAACGTCATGCCCGGCGACATCATCCATCTCGACGGCATGGAGATCCCGCCGATCGAGCGCACCAGGCTGTTCCTGTTCCACAAGCCGGCCGGCGTGGTCACGACAAACCGCGATCCCGAAGGCCGCAAGACCGTCTTCGACGTGCTGCCGCCCGGGCTGCCGCGGCTGATGACCATCGGCCGGCTCGACATCAACACCGAAGGCCTGCTGCTGCTCACCAATGATGGCGGCCTGTCGCGCGTGCTCGAACTGCCGGCGACCGGCTGGTTGCGACGCTACCGCGTGCGCGTCCACGGCAAGGTCGAGGAAAGCGCGCTTGCCGGCCTGCGCGAAGGCATTGCCGTCGACGGCGTCTTTTACGGCGCCATCGAAGCGACGCTCGACCGCGAGCAGGGCTCGAACGCCTGGCTGACACTCGGCCTGCGCGAAGGCAAGAACCGCGAGGTCAGGAACATCCTGGGCGCGCTCGGTCTCGACGTGACGCGGCTGATCCGTATTTCCTACGGGCCGTTCCAGCTCGACGATTTACCGGAAGGCCATGTGCTGGAGATCAAGGGCCGCGTGCTGCGCGACCAGCTCGGCGAGCGCCTGGTCGAAGAGTCCGGCGCCAATTTCGATGCCGATATCGCCAAGCCGTTTTCCAACAAGCCGGTCAGGCGTGAGCGCGAGGAGGAGCCCGAGCGGCCGAAATTCACCCGCGACGGCGAACGCCGGCCGATCGGCGAGGGCGGCCTGATCAAGAACCGCAAGCGGCGCGAGGGCAGCCGCGACGAAGCGCTCGGCAAGCTGTCGACAAGCCCTGACAGGAGCTTTGGGCCAAAAAAGAGCTTTGGCGAGCGTGGCCCCAGACCTGAACGCAGCGACTTCGGGGACAAACCCCGTGGCGACAAGCCTCGTGGCGGCTTCGGTGGGAAAAAATCCGAACGCGAGCAGCGGCCGATCGAGCCGCCGGGCCAGCGCAAGGCCAATGTCTGGATGGCGCCGGGCGCACGGCCGATCGGCAAGGGCAGAGCGGAGGCAGACGCCGCCAAGGCGGCAGAAAACAAGGCGCGCAAGGCATCGTTCAAGCCGTCTTACGGCAAGCCCGGCGGCAAGCCGCAAGGCGGCGGTGCAAAGCCGTTCGGCAAACCGCGCGGCGAGCGCCCGGATGGCGGTGGCGACCGGCCGCGCGGCGGCCCGAAAGGAAGCAATGCGGATCGTAGGCGGTGAGTTTCGCGGGCGTCCGCTGGCGACGCCCCGCACCTTTGCCATCCGCCCGACCACCGACCGCACGCGTGAGGCGGTCTTCAACGTGCTGGCGCATCGCTTTCCCGAAAGACTGGACGGCGCGCGCGTGCTCGACCTGTTCGCCGGCACCGGCGCGCTCGGCCTCGAAGCGCTGTCGCGCGGCGCCTCCTACGCTGTCTTCATCGAGGAATCCGCCGAAGGGCGCGGCCTGATCCGCACCAATGTCGAGGCCTTCGGCCTCACCGGCCGCACCAAGATTTTCCGCCGCGACGCGACGGGCTTGGGCGAGGCGGGCACCATCGCCGCATTCGGCCTGGTCTTTGCCGATCCGCCCTATGGCAAAGGCCTTGGCGAACGCGCCTTGCGCTCGGCCAAAGCAGGCGGCTGGCTCGCCCCCGGCGCGCTATGCGTCGTCGAGGAAGCGGCGGCGGCGCCGTTCGAGGCAGGGCCGGGCTTTTCGGTTGTCGACGAGCGCAACTATGGCGAGACGGTCATCCGGTTCATCGAGGCCGCCTGAGTTCGGCTTCCACGATGGCGCCTTCAAAATGACGAACAATTCGCTTTGCCTCGACCAGCAACCCCGCCTATCGTCCCACTACAAACCGGAGCCATCTATGACATTTCAGGCTGAATGGCTGCGCGGAACGCTCTTGGGACTGGCTCTGGTGATGGCCGCGCCGGCTCTGGCGGATAACAATCCTGACGATGGCGTCGTCACCGATTTCCTGCTCGACAACGGCATGGAGGTCGTCGTCATCCCCGATCACCGCGCCCCCATCGTCACCCATATGGTCTGGTACAAGATCGGCAGCGCCGACGAGCCGCCGGGCAAGTCCGGCATTGCCCATTTCTTCGAGCATCTGATGTTCAAGGCGACCAGCAACCATGCGGCGGGCGAGCTCGACCGTGCCGTCGCCGCCATCGGCGGCTCGGACAACGCCTTCACCTCCTACGACTACACCGCCTTTCACGAGACGGTGGTGCCTCAGGCGCTCGGTGAGATGATGGGCTTCGAGGCCGACCGCATGCGCAATCTCATCCTCAACGACGACGTCATCAAAACCGAGCGCGACGTCATCCTCGAGGAGCGCCGCTCGCGCATCGATAGCAATCCGCAGGCGGTGCTCGACGAGGAGATCGACGCCACGCTGTGGCAGAACCAGCCGTACCGCATTCCGGTCATCGGCTGGATGCAGGAGATGGAGAAGCTGAACCGCACCGACGCGATGGCCTTCTACAACAAATATTATACACCCAATAACGCCGTGCTGGTGGTGGCCGGCGATGTCGAGCCGGAAACGGTCAAGGCGCTGGCCGAAAAGACCTATAGCAAGGTCGCGCGCGGCCCGGATCTGCCTCCGCGCATCCGCCCGGTCGAGCCGGAGCAGAACACCAGGCGCACGGTGACGCTGACCGACGGGCGCGTCAGCGTGCCGAGCTTTACCACGCAATGGGTGGTTCCGTCCTATCACACGGCAAAGCCCGGCGAAGCCGAAGCGCTCGACGTGCTGTCCGAAATCCTCGGCGGCGGCAACCGCAGCCGGCTCTACCAGGAGCTTGTCGTCAGGCAAGGCATCGCCGCCGAGGCCGGCGCCTTCTTCCAGGGCACCATGCTCGACGACACCAATTTCACCGTCTACGGCGCGCCGCGCGGCGATGCCAAGCTTGCCGACATCGAGGCCGCGGTCGACGCCGAGATCGCCCGCATCGCGAAAGACGGCGTCACCAGCGACGAGCTGGAAAAATCCAAGGACCGTTTCGTACGCTCGATGATCTTTGCCCGCGACAAGCAGGAGGACATGGCCAACATCTACGGCTCGACGCTCGCCACAGGCGGTAACGTCCAGAACGTCCAGCAATGGCCGGACCGCATCCGCAAGGTCACCGCCGACCAGGTCAAGGAAGTCGCTGCCCGCTATCTCAATCTCGACCACGCAACCACCGGCTATCTTCTGCCGCAAACCCAGGCTGGGAATTGATGTGATGATGAGCTTGAGAGTTGGCGCTGCCCCTCATCTGCCTGCCGGCATCCTCTCCCCGTATAGTGACGGGGAGAGGGGCGCCTTCGTCGAAGATTTCGCCAATCTCCAGCGTTTGCAGAACGAGCGCCGGGACAGCGGCCAGCCCCTTCTCCCCGTCACTATACGGGGAGAAGTGCCCGGCAGGGCGATGAGGGGCGGCGCCGACCTCGGGAGTTGGCACGCCGGCCCTGTTCTAGCAACCCTCATCCTCTCTCTCGTCTTCCTCCTCCTGCCGGCGCTTTCCGCTCGCGCCGCCATGAACATCCAGGAGGTGACCTCGTCGAAGGGCATCACCGCCTGGCTGGTGGAGGATTATTCGGTGCCGATCATCGCCATCCGCTTCGTCTTCGATGGCGGCGCGACGCAGGATCCGCCCGGCAAGGAAGGGCTTGCCAATCTGATGAGCGGCCTGTTCGACGAAGGTGCTGGCAACCTCGACAGCGAGGCCTTCCAGATCAAGCTTGATGACGTCGGCGCCGAGATGAGCTTCGATGCGCAACGCGACGGCATCTACGGCTCGATGCGCATGCTGGCCGAGCAGCGCGACGGCGCCTTCGACCTGCTGCGGGTGGCGGTCAACCAGCCGCGCTTCGACCAGGTGCCGATCGACCGCATCCGCGCGCAAATCCTGTCCGGCATCATCGCCAACGAGCGCGATCCCGATACGCTCGCCCAGCGCAAATGGCTGGACGCGATCTACGGCAGGCATCCCTACGCGCGGCCCGACCAGGGCACCAGGCAAAGCATCGCGATGATCACGCCGGCCGATCTCAGCGCCTTCCACAAGGCGAATTTCGCCCGCGACGGCCTGCATGTCGCGGTGGTCGGCGCCATCGACGCCGAGACGCTGAAGCAGAAGCTCGACCTGGTGTTCGGCAGCCTGCCGGAAAAGCAGGCGCTTACGCCCGTTCCCGACATCGACCTGAAGCTCGGCCAGCGGCTCGAGGTCGTCTACGACCAGCCGCAGGCCTCGCTGCAACTCGCCTATCCCGGCGTCAAGCGGAATGCGCCGGACTTTTTCGCCGCGGTGCTGATGAACGATATCCTCGGCGGCGGCGCCTTCACCTCGCGGCTGTTCGACGAGGTGCGTGAAAAGCGCGGCCTGGCCTACAGCGTCAGCTCCGACCTCGTCGACCACCAGCATTCGGAGGCGCTGTCCATCACCACTTCGACCCGCGCCGACAGGGCGGCCGAGACGCTGGCCGTGGTGCGCGACGTGGTCAAGCGCATGGCCGAGGAGGGGCCGACCGAAGCCGAGCTGGCGGCGACCAAGAAATACATCATCGGCGCCTATGCCATCAATAATCTGAATTCTTCCAGCGCGATCGCCTCAACGCTGCTCGAGATCCAGCTCGGCAAGCTCGGCATCGACTACATGCAGCGCCGCGCCGCGCTGATAAACGCGGTGACGCTGGAACAGGTCAAGGCGGTGGCGAAAAAGCTGCTCTCCGCCGAGCCGGCCGTCATGGTGGTCGGGCCGAAGCTCGGCGCGGCCAACAAGGGATGAGCCCTAGCTTCGGCATTGCCTTTGGCGGCGGCGGGGCGCGTGGGCTGGCGCATATCCATGTCATCGAGGCGCTGGACGAGCTGGGCATAAGGCCGGCAGCAATCGCCGGCTCGTCGATCGGCGCCATCATGGGCGCCGGCATGGCCTCGGGCATGACCGGCAAGGACATCCACGACTATACGCGCTCGATCCTCGGCCGCCGCGCCGAAGTGGCGACGCGCATGTGGCGGGCGCGGCCCGGCACTTTTGCCGAGGCGATGCAGGGCGGCCTGCGGGTCAGCCAGTTCAATGTCGAGCGCATCCTCAAGGCGTTCCTGCCCGACGCCATTCCCGAAACCTTCGCCGAATTGAAGATACCGCTGAAGGTGACGGCCACGGACTTTTATGGCCACCAGCTCGCGGTGTTCGAGGAAGGCGAGCTGCATTCGGCGCTGGCTGCCTCGGCGGCGATCCCGGCGGTGTTCCGCCCGGTGATGCGCGACGGCAGGCTGCTGATCGACGGCGGCATCTACAATCCCGTGCCGTTCGACCTGATCGAGCTCGACGCCGACATCATCATCGCCGTCGACGTGGTCGGCGCGCCGACCGAGGCCGGCCGCAAATTCCCGACCTCCGTCGACCTGATGTTCGGCGCCACGCAGCTGATGATGCAGTCGATCATCGCCAGCAAGCTGAACCAGAGCCGGCCCGACATATTGATCCGGCCGGCCGTCTCGAAATACCGGGTGCTCGATTTCATGAAAGTCGAGGCGCTGATGGCAGAGACGGTGGCGATCAAGGACGAGCTGAAGCGCGAGATCGAAAAGGCGGTCGAGGCCCGGGCCAAAGCCGAAGCCAGCAAGCGCACCAACCGTCTCGGCGGATGACCGTAATCAAGCGTCCGGCGTCAGCGCCCGCTGGACCATGAGCGTATCCTTCGTAAGTGGCGCGGATCAGCTCGCGATTGGCGGCCATCTCAGCCCCACTTCATCTCCCCGGTGGCAACCTTGGAGCCGATGTCGAGCGCGACGCCCATGCCGAGGCCGGGGAAGCGGGCTTCCATGGCGCTCTTCAGTGCGGCCGCGTCCTTGGCCTTGGCCAGTTCTTCCTCGAAGGCGATGAGATAGGTCTTGGTGTGCTCGACGCCTGAAAGGTCCGTAGCGGCCTCAGGCGTCATGTGCCCGGGCACGACAATCGCCGGCTTGCGCGCCGCGATCTTTTCGAGATTGGCGAGCCAGGCGGCGCGCAGTTCCCTGGTCGGCGTGTCGGCGGTCCAGACATGCACGCCGGCAAAGATCATCACCCCGCCGAACACCGCATTCAGCGACGGCACGAAGAGATAGCGCCGGTTGGCGAGGCCTTCCGCGGCGACGATCTCGATGGTCTCGCCATCGACGTTGAGCGTCTTGCCGTCGAATGCTTCGGGGATGACGACGTCGGCCAGCGCCTGCGGGCCATTCTCCTTGAGCTGCGGCCCCCAGACGGCGAGCTTCTTTTCGACATTGCCGTTGATGGCGGCCACCGTCTCGGCTGCGGCGATCACTCGTGCCTGCGGGAACGCCTGCTTGATCGGCTTGAGGCCGAAATAATAGTCTGGGTCGGACTGGCTGACATAGATGGTGGTGAGCGTCTTGCCGGTCGCCTTGATCGCCTCGGCCACGGCCCGGCCGTCGGGGTAAGTGAAACCGCCATCGATCAGCACGGCTTCGGCGGCGCCGGAGACCAGCACCGGGGCGCGGAAGAAGCCGTTTTGCCCGGCGGGGAAATGTTTCCAGGAAAGCCCGCCGGCCGCATGGCCAAGCCCGGCGGGAGCAAAGACCGCGGCAGCGCCGGCGGCGAGGGTGGTTTTCATGATGCTTCTCCGTGTGAACATGGATGTCTCCTAGGATCCGGAATTCGGCGGCCTCGATGCCCGCAAGATGGCAAAAGCGGAATGCGTATTGAAGGCCGACAAAATAGACGTAATGTATGCCATTGCCTGACAATGAGACTGCCTCTGCCATGAGCGAAGCATGAACCTGAACCGGCTGGCCTATTTCGCGGCGGTGGTCGATGCCGGCTCGTTCACGCGGGCCGCCGAGCGGCTGGGCGTCACCAAGGCGGTGGTCAGCCAGCAGGTGGCGCGGCTGGAGCGCGATGTCGGAACGACGCTGCTGATCCGCACGACGCGGCGCGTCCATCCGACCGAGGCCGGCCGAACGTTCCATGCCCGCTGCCTGCAGGTCCTGCAGCAGGCCGAGGATGCATTCGACGAGCTCGCGCAGGCCGCCGCCGAGCCGACCGGCACGCTGCGCATCGCCGCGTCCAACGACTACGGCACATCGGCGGTGGTGCCGGTGGTCGCCGCCTTCAGCGCGCGCTATCCCGCCTGCCGGGTGGAGCTGACGCTGGGCGACGAGACGATCGACCTGGTTTCCGGCCACATCGACGTGGCCATCCGCGTCGGCTGGCTGGCCGATTCCAGCCTGCAGGCCCGGCGCATCGGCACCTTCCAACAATTCATGGTATGCGGCGCCGGCTTTGCAGGCCGGTTCATCGCCGGCGAACCGCAAGACCTCGCCGGGCTGCCCTTCGTCGCCAACATGGCGCTGCGCGAACCGCTGCTATGGCAATTTTCGCGCGGCGATGACGAGCAGCAGGCCGTGCGCATGCAGGCAACGATGTCGATCCACGCAACGCCGGCAGTGCTGGCAGCGGTCCGCGCCGGCGCCGGCCTGTCGGTGCTGCCGGGCTTTTTGGTGCGGGACGAACTGGCCGCCGGGCGGCTGGTGCAGATCCTGCCCGAGTGGCGGCTGCCCTCCGGCGGCATCTACACAGTCTACCCCGCCGCCCGCTTCCGCCCGCCCAAGGTGACGAGGTTTGTCGAGATGCTGATCGCGGCCGAGCAGAAGCTGGAGGCAGGCGGGCGGGGGCGGGGACGATAGCTTGGGCGAGGCCGCTGTTGGTCGGACGCTTGCGAGCCTGACGCACCAAGGCCGAAGCTGCGATCTCCCCCTCAAGTGGGGAGATTGGCTGTCATCACCGCTTGCCCATCCCAGCCGCATACTCCAGCGCCACCACGCCGTTGCCGAATTGCCTGGCCGAAATCAGCTCGAGCGGCAATTGTGCGCCGGGCGGGAACAGCAGCTTGCCCTGGCCGACGGCACCGGGATAGCTGAGCAGCCGGATGCGGTCGACCAGGCCATGGCGCAGCAATTCCTGCGCGACGCTGAGGCTGCCATGCACATAGATGTTGCCGCCGCTGCCTTGCTTCAGCCCTCTGACGGCGTCCGGCAACGCGCCCTGCAGCAGCTCGGCCGGCTGCCAGTCGAGCGCCTGCAAGCTGGTCGAGGCGACATATTTCGGCAGCGCATTGAACCGGTCGGCGAAATCTCCGGTCTCCTTGGGCCACGAGCCGGCAAAGATCTCATAGGTCGTGCGCCCCAACAGCATGGCGCCGCTGTCGGCAAGCTCGTCGTCCTTGAACTTTTGCATCTCATCGTTCCAAGCCACGCTCGGCAGCTTCTCGACCTCGGCAATGCCATCGACGCTGATGAATTCGGTGATGATGAGTTTTCTCATGGCGGGTTCCTTCTGTCGGGACGGCCGTGCGGCTCTTGTGCGAACTGCACCGTCAACTAGCGCGGCGCTTTTTCAGGGGGAGGGTTTTCCCTGTTCGCTTCCAAAGACCGATACGGTGGGAAAAGCTTCTCCGACCTGCCCGTCGTTCGGTCATGCCACAAGGTCCGCATCGGGGGCCGGTCTTTTTTGCCTGTCCCAGATTGGATCTGGGTCGTAGTCACGGGCTGCCTACAGGTCGGCAATACCGGCTTTCAGCAGTCCTTCGCGGACGTGCTGCACATCAGAGTCCTGGGCAAAGTGCAGGGTGGCGATGAATGAATCGAGGTCGAATTGGGGATCGAGCGTTCTGATCTTGCCTAGATGCGCCGCGGCCGCGATTTCGTCGCCGAGCCAGCCGTAGCAGGCAGCGGCGAAAGCGTGCTGAGCCGAGTCCATGGTTGACAGATGCATGAAAGCTTCGATCGCCTCGCCATACTGGCGCGCGGCGAAATGCGCCTTTCCCAGATGGCTCCAGAACCTCTCCGGGTGGTGCGGGTTCAACTGCATTGCCTTGCGGATCCATTCAATTCCCTCTTCCGGCCTCCCCAGCCACGTCAATAACTCGCCTTGCTGCACCACCACGAGGTCGTAATTGGGATTGAGGGCCAGCGCCCGCTCTTGATGGTAGCGCGCTGTGGTCAGCTCATTGTTGTTCACGTTCACTGCCGCGAGAATGCGGTGGACATCGGCATCGTTGTTGTCCAGCGCCAGCGCCCTGTCCAGCGCCGCCATAATGTTATTCCAGACGGCATCCCTGTCTTCACACCAGTTATGGACCCAGGCCTGGCCAAGAATGCAGGCCCGCCAGGCATGGGCATGGGCATAATCGGGGTCGAGCGTGACGGCCCTTTCTATCAAGGTTTGCGCGCGTTCATTATCCGCAACCGTGCTTCGGTGATGCAGCACCTTGGCAGCAAGCACACATTCATACGCGGCCATGTTTGCAGGTTTCGCCCGCGCGAGCTGGTCCCGCTGAGCCGCCTCGACACGACCGGGCAGCGTGGCTGCGATCGCCGCGGTCACCTCATCCTGAATCGCGAATATGTCGTCCAGCTTCCGGTCATACTTGTCTGCCCAAATATGAGCGTCGTTCGCCGTGTCGATGAGCTGAACCGTCACGCGCACCCTGTCGCCGATCTTGCGGACGCTTCCTTCCACCAGGTATTGGACGGTGAGTTTCTCGGCCACCTCGCGCACATTCACGGCGCGGTTCTTGTAGACGAAGCTGGAATTGCGCGAGATGACGAACAGCTCATGGTGGCGGGACAGTTCGGTGATGATGTCCTCGGTCAGTCCGTCCGCGAAAAATTCCTGCTCGGGGTCGCCGCTCATGTTGGTGAATGGCAGCACCACAATCGAAGGTTTCGAGATGGATCGCTTTGCCTCGACTTCTGGCAGGGCAGGACTGTCAAACCCAACGCGATAAAGGCGAACCGGGCGGCTGATGTTCTTTAACGTCTTCTCGCCCAGGTCCTCCATGGCAATTTCGAGACGGTCGGCAATTTGGGTCGCCACCGCTGCGGTCACGCAGATACCGCCGACGTCGGCGAGTTGCTCGATGCGCGAGGCAATATTGACGCCGTCGCCGAAAATGTCCTCATCGTCGAAAATGATGTCGCCGAGATTTATGCCGATCCTGAATTCGATGCGCCGTTCTTGCGGCACATCCGAATTGCGCCGTTTCATGCGCTGTTGGATTTCCACGGCGCATTTCACGGCATCGGTCACGCTCTGGAACTCCACGAGCATGCCGTCTCCGGTGGTCTTGATGATCCGGCCCTTGTTCTTCGCGATGGCGGGATCGACCAGTTCTATGCGATGGGTCCGAAGGCGTGCGAGCGTGCCGGATTCGTCGGCCTCCATTAGCCGACTGTAGCCCGCCATATCGGCAGCCAGAATTGCGGCTAGTCTCTGTTCCATCGCTTGAACCAAAAACCAAGCCTATCCTTCCTGGGTTGCCAAATCCAGCAATTTGGGCTTGTGGCTGAATCAAGACGTCTTCTACCGCAGCAGCAAGAAAGGGCGGATCAGAACCTTCCGCCTTCCGCCTGGTGCTGCCAACTCGATCGCATCAGTCGCGGAAGACGCCCCGATGCGCGCGGCGTCAAGCTCGTCGAGGCGATATATTTCGGCAGCGCGTTGAAGCGGTCGGCGAAGTCTCCGGTCTCCTTGGGCCACGAGCCGGCGAAAATCTCATAGGTCGTGCGCCCCAGATGCGTGGCGCCGCTGTCGGCAAGTTCGTCCTCCTTGAATTTTTGCATCTCATCGTTCCAGGTCACGCCCGGCAGCTTCTCGACCTCGGCGATGCCATCGACGCTGATGAATTCGGTGACGATGAGTTTTCGCATGGCGGGCTCCCTTTGGCGGAGGACGGATGGCGCGGGCGTTGTGCGACACGCTGCGTGAAAAATGGCGCGGCGCTTTGCTAGGGCTTTCCCTATCGGTACAACGTGCGTTTCCAAATGACCGATACCTGGAGTGCGCCCCTCGGACCGGACAGGATGAACAAGCAGAATTGACTTGGAAGCCGGGCTTTCGAAGGATGGAAGCCCATGGTGACTTATCGCACGCACAGCATCGAGTAACTCAGTCGTTAAGGCCATCAGCCCTCTTGCCTTCCCCCTACCTTCCCCTAACCTCCCCTTGAGAAAACCTTTTCTCAATCATCCAGCCATCGCTGACCTTTCCCGTTGGCGCCCGGCAGGCCCATAAGAGAAAAGCTTTTCCCAACTCGAAGGGACCCGCCGCGCCAAATGGCTTCCGACACCCCGCCAGCCCCAGCCTTCACTAAGCCCATCACCCTGCGCGAGGTGGCCGCCGCCGCCGGCGTCAGTGTCGCCACGGCCTCGAAAGCGCTGAACGGGCAGGGGCGGATGACGGCCGAGACGCGGACCCGTATTCGCGAGACGGCGTAGCGGCTTGGCTTTCGCCCGAACAGCCTGGCGCAGAGCCTGTTGCGGCGGCTCCTTTACCGTCGGGCCCGCTGACCAACCACTTATCGCCGCGCCTTCGGCGCGCATTTGTGACGGTCACCGCCCTCATTAAGCAACTCTGATCCCAAATATCATCGTGCGATGCCAAGCCGTTGCGGGAGGGGATGCGCGTGACGTCAGCAAAGCGGAACAATCCGGCAGCCGGCGGGTTTGTAGGATGAAGGGCGATCTGTTTCGGAGGAAGATTACGATGAAACGCGTCCTTGCCCAACATGCGATGCGACTGATGCTCGGCGGTGTAACCGCCTGCCTGCTCACGGTCGTCGAGATTCCCAACCCAATTGCGCCATTGTCGCTTGTGTCCGTGGCAAGGGCTGCCACCACCGTTTCGATCAGCACGTTCTACGAAGACCTGTCTTCCTATGGTGATTGGGTCTCGTATCACGGAGCGACCGTTTTCGTGCCGGTTGATGTTCCTGACGGTTGGCGTCCGTATACCGTTGGACACTGGGCCTATACCGAGCAGTATCGCTGGCTGTGGATATCCGACGAGCCATTCGGCTGGGCGACGTACCATTACGGCCGGTGGGGCTATGCCGACGATATCGGCTGGTACTGGGTTCCGGGCACTCGTTGGGCGCCGGCATGGGTGAGTTGGCGTCGTGACAGGGAGCACATGATTTGGGCTCCGCTGCCGCCGCGCCGCGATCCGGATTTGATTTCGATCGAGGTGACCTTCGACACGACGCCGGATTATTACTGGGTTGTGGTCCCCACCCGCGAATTCCTTGCTGCGGACATTTCCACCGTCGTTATCCGTGATGAGCCGGAGTTTGTGCGCATCGTCGAGGCGGCCGAGCCGGCCGGCGACGTGACGATCCAGAACGATGTGGTGATCAACAAAGTCATTGATGTTGATGTGATCGAGAAGGAGACGAAGCAGGAGGTGACTGCCGTCAAGGTCAGCAAGACCGACGCGCCCGAGCAGTCCGGCAAATTGGAAAACGATACGGTCACGGTGTTTGAAGGTGAGGTGAAAGCCGATGCCGATGCCAAACCAGCTAAGCTCAAAGACATCGAGGAGGTGAAGCAGGTTCAGGCGGGCCGCAAATCGAAGCCGACCGAAGGCGCAGCAACGACCGAGCAGGCCAAGCCCGAAGAAACCGCCAAGCCTGAGAAGCCGAAGGTCGGCGAGCAGCCCGCCGCCGAGCCGCAGCAGGCCGAGCCCGAAAAGGCGGCCAAGCCTGAGAAGCCGAAGGCCAAGGAGCAGCCGGCCACCGAGCAGCAGCAGGCCGAGCCCGGCAAGGCGGCCAAGCCTGAGAAGCCGAAGGCCAAGGAGCAGCCCGCCGCCAAGCAGCAGCAGGCCGAGCCGGAACAGGCGGCCAAGCCTGAGAAGCCGAAGGCCAAGAAGCAGCCCGCCGCCGAGCAGCAGCAGGCCGAGCCCGAACAGACGGCCAAGCCTGAGAAGCGGAAGGCCAAGAAGCAGCCCGCTGCCGAGCAGCAGCAGGCTGAGCCGGAGCAGGCTTCCAAGCCTGAGAAGCGGAAGGCCAAGGAGCAGCCAGCGGCCGAGCAGCAGCAGGCCGAGCCCGAGCAGGCGGTCAAGCCCAAGCCACAGAAACAGAAAAACAAGGCGTGCGATCCACAGACTGAGAACTGCTAGCTCTGCGGGTAGACTGCGGCACCGCGATTATTCGATCGCGGTGCCCGTCGTGGACCTAGGGCAGACATTCGCAGTTGCCTGCCCGAACAACCAGGCCATTCCCCCTTGCCATCCCCACGTCCTTCGTCCTAATCTCCCCCTGAGAAAACCTTTTCCCAAATCGCCCCGCAGCCGCTGACCCCACCATTCAGCGCCCGCAGGGGCCATAAGAGAAAAGCTTTTCTCAATGGGAGGATCGAAATCCAAATCATGGCGTCCGATGCGCAGCCAACGCCCGTCAAGCAGCCCGTCACCCTTCGTGAGGTGGCAGCGCTTGCCGGCGTCAGCGTGGCCACGGCCTCAAAGGCGCTGAACGGGCAGGGGCGGATGACGGCTGAGACGCGGACGCGCATTCGCGAGACGGCGCAGCGGCTTGGCTTTCGCCCGAACAGCCTGGCGCAGAGCCTGTTGCGGCGGCGCTCCTTTACCGTCGGCCTTTTGACCAACGACACCTATGGCCGGTTTTCGCTGCCGCTGATGGCCGGCGTTTCCGATGCGCTGGTCGATGCCGGCGTCTCGGTGTTCCTGTGCAATGTCGAGGACGACCCGCGCCTTGCCCAGCTGCATGTCGATGCCATGCTCGACAAGCGCGTCGACGGCATCATCGCCACCGGCAAGCGCATCGACCGCCATCTGCCGGTCGACCTCGCCAATCTCGGCATTCCGGCGATCTACGCTTTTACCCAGCCCGATCCCGGCGCCATCGCTTTTGTGTCTGATGATGCCGGCGGCGCGCGGCTGGCGGTCGAGCATTTCTGCCGGCTCGGGCGGCGGCGCATCGCCCATGTCAGCGGTCCCGCGAGCTTTGCCGTGGTGCATGCCCGCGCCGAGGCCTATCGCGAGGTGCTGGCCGAGAACGGCCTGCCGGTCATGGAGCCGCTGCTCGGCCCGTGGTCGGAGGCCTGGGGCCACGAGGCGGTGAGGAAGCTGTTCGACGGCGAGGGGTTCGACGGCACGCGGGAGCGGCCCGATGCCGTCTTCTGCGGCAACGACCAGATCGCGCGCGGCGTCATCGACGCCTTGCGCGAGCGCGGTATCGGCGTGCCGGACGAGGTCGGCGTCATCGGTTTCGACAACTGGCAGATCGTCGCCGAGGCGACCCGCCCGCCGCTGACCTCCGTCGACATGAACCTGGCCGCGCTCGGGCGCGAGGCCGGCCTTGCCCTGCTTTCGCTCGTCGGCGGTAAACCCGCTTTGCCGGGCATCAGAAAACTGCCGTGCCGGCTGGTGGTGCGTCAGTCATGCGGCCGTCCGCCGGACGGCTGAACGAAACGGGCCGTGTCGATAGTCACCCGCTTGGGAGCGCGGCTAAATTAAAACGCTAAATTAAAACCATGTGGAGGAGAAGCATGAGAACCACCATTACCGGGCTCGCCATCGCCGCGAGCATTTTGGGCACGCTGGCAACGGCCGGCTCGGCCGCCGCCGACACCGCCAACATCTGGGTTCGCGCCGACGGCTCGAACTTCATGCCGCGCATCGTCGATGCCTTCAACAAGGGGCATCAGAACCAGATCAAGCTGGACATCATCCCCAATGCCGAAATCATCCCGAAATACGGCGCCGCGGCCGCCGGAGGCACGGCGCCCGATGCGCTGTCGCTCGACCTGATCTACACGCCGTCCTTCGCCGCTGCCGGCCAGCTGGAAGACATCACCGACTGGGCGAAATCGCTGCCTTATTTCGCCAGCCTGTCGCCGGCGCATGTCAAGACCGGCACCTATAAGGGCCGCATCTACGGGCTGCCATTCTCGGCGGATTCCTCGGTGCTGATCTGGAACAAGAAGCTGTTCAAGCAGGCCGGCCTCGACCCGGAAAAGGGCCCGACGAACTGGGCCGAGATCGAAGCCGACGCCGAAAAGGTCAATGCGCTCGGCGGCGATATCAAGGGCTTCTACTTCTCCGGCAATTGCGGCGGCTGCAACATCTTCACCTTCACGCCGCTGATCTGGGCCTCGGGCGGCGACATCCTGACGGAGGACGGCTCCAAGGCGACGCTGGACACGCCGCAGATGCGCGGCGCCATCGACCTCTACCGGTCGATGGTCAAGAAGGACCTGGTGCCTTCAGGCGCGCAGACCGACACCGGCTCCAACTTCTTTGCCGCCTTCGCCACCGGCAATATCGGCATCTCGCCGTCCGGCGCCTTCGCCATCGGCGCGTTGAACACGCAATATCCCGATATCGACTATGGCATCACCTTCCTGCCCGGCAAGGATGGCGGCTGGTCGTCGTTTGCCGGCGGCGACAATTTCGTCGTCACCAAGGGCACCACCAAGGTCGCGGTGGTGAAGGAGTTCCTCGACTTCGCCTATTCGCTCGAGGGCCAGACCATCCTGGCGAAATACGGCAGCCTGCCGGTGCGCGGCGACATCGCCAATGAGGCGCTGAAAGACCTCGACCCGCGCTACAAGGTCGCCGCCGAAGCCATGGCCAAGGGCCGCACGCCCTATTCGGTGGTGTTCAACGACCTGATCAACTCGGCCAACGGTCCGTGGAACCAGATGATGAACGAGGTCTTCTTCGGCGAAGACGTCGACGGCGCCATCGCCAATGCGCAGGAGACCATGCAGTCGATCATCGATTCGGCGCCGCAGAAGTAAAGCGCCGGCGCCCACCTCCCCCTCGAGGGGAGGTCGGACCGAAGGTCCGGGTGGGGTCGTTGCGGCAGTGCTCGACGTTCCTGTCGGCGCACTTCGCAGAAGACCCCACCCCCGCAGCCCCTTAACCTCCCCCTCGAGGGGAGGTCGGACCGAAGGTCCGGGTGGGGTCGTTGCGGCAGTGCTCGACGCTCTTTTGATGTCGGCGCACTTCGCAGAGGACCCCACCCCCGGCCTTCGGCCGGACCCTCCCCTCAAGGGGGAGGGGGACGTAGCGCTAACGGAAGACCACGGCATGACCACCATCACAGCAACCACCGCCGCGCCAGCGCGCGCATACAAACTGGTCGGCGCCGGCCGCCGGCAGTGGATCGGCCTGCTCTATGTCGCGCCGGCCGTCGCGCTGGTCGTCGTCTTCTTCATCGTGCCGCTTTGCATGACCGCCTGGATGTCGCTGCACAACTGGCCGCTGATGGGCGCGCACAGCTTTATCGGGCTCGACAATTACTGGGCGATCCTGCGCGACACCCGCTTCTGGAACGCGCTGAAGTTCACCGGCTACTATACGGTGGTGGTGACGATCGCGATCTTCGCCGTCGCCTTTCCGCTGGCGCTGTTCATCGAAAGGCCGCGGCAGCTGACCGGCTTCTACCGCACGTCCTTCTTCATGCCGGCGGTCATCGGCTTCGCCTCGGCCAGCCTTTTGTGGTCATGGCTGCTCAATGTCGATTCCGGCCTGTTCAGCCCGGCCGCCTTCGAGCTTGGCCTGACCGAGAAGAAATTCAACCTGCTGGCGACCTTCCAGCCGGCCTTTTGGTCGATCATCGCCATGGTGGTGTGGAAAGTGGCGGGCTTCACCATGATCATCCTGATGACCGGCCTGCAATCGATCCCGCCGGATCTGCAGGAAGCGGCGATGATCGACGGGGCAGGGCCATTCGCGCGGTTCCGGGCGATTACCTTGCCCTTGATGCGCCGCACGCTGGCGCTGGCGCTGATCCTGTCGGTGGCCGGCTCGATCCTCGCCTTCGACCAGTTCTACATCATCCTGCGCGGCGGGCCGCGCAACCAGACGCTGACCGCCGTCTACTGGATCTTCAACCAGTCCTTCGTGTCGTTCAAGCTCGGCTATGGCGCGGCACTGTCGATGGTCCTGCTGGTCATCCTGGTGGCGCTCAGCCTGATCCAGCTGCGGTTGCTGCGCAATCCGGAAGGGATCGACTGATGGCGCAGGCAAGGAGCCGCAAACGCCGCATCGGCATGCAGATCGCCGAGCACTCGACCGGCATCGTCGCGTCCATACTGTTCCTGGCGCCGATCGCCTGGACGGTGCTTTCGGGCTTCAAGCCGGCGCAGGAGGCGCGCCAGCCGCCGCTGCCGCCCTGGCCGACGACCGGCTTTTCGCTCGAGAACTACGCCACGCTCAACACCTTCGGCGACGGCCTGTGGCTGCCGGCGCAAAACAGCATCTACGTCTCGGTGATGACGGTGGTGTTGTCGGTGATCGTCAGCGTGCTCGCCGGCTACGGCTTCTCGCGCTTCCGCTTTCCGCTGAAGAACCTGCTGTTCGTCGTCATCCTGTCGACGATCATGATCCCGTTCCAGTCGATCCTGACGCCGATCTTCCTGGTGCTGACCAAGATCGGCCTGCACAACACGCTGACCGGGCTGGTCTGCGTCTACGTCACGCTGCAGCTGCCGTTCTCGATCTTCATGATGCGCAACGCCTTCGACGCGGTGCCGCGCGAGATCGAGGAGGCCGCGCGCATGGACGGCGCCAACAACGTCACCATGCTGTTGAGAGTGATGCTGCCGCTGGTCTGGCCGGGCATCGTCACCATCGCGCTGTTCGCCTTCCTTGGCGCCTGGAACGAGTTTTTGGCGGCGCTGGTGCTGATGACAGACCAGTCGAAATTCACGCTGCCGATCATGATGACGGCGCTGCAGTCCGGCCGCTTCGGCGCCATCGACTGGGGCGCCGTGCAGGCCGGCGTCACCGTGATGATGGTGCCGTGCCTGGTGCTCTTCCTGCTGCTGCAGCGCTTCTACATCCGCGGCCTGATGGCAGGGGCCGTGAAGTGACCAATCGAACCGAACCGGAGTAAATTGATGACCGCATCGCAATCCGCCAGTCAGGGCGCCAAGCCGAAACTCGCCTTCCGCCCGCTGCCGGTGCCGCAGGTCGACGTGCGCGGCTTCTGGGGCGACCGCGTCGATGCCGTCGCCTCAAAAACCGCCGGCATCCTCTACGAACGCTGCGTCGAGGCGCGCATGCTCGAGCAGATCGACCCGGACCGGCCGTCGCCCGGCGTCGTCATTCCGTTCCACTCACCCTCGCCGGACGAGGCAGCCACCGCCGGCAACGAATTCACCGGATCGACGGTGACGACGCAGATGTTCTGGGACTCCGATTGGGGCAAGACCATCGAGACCGCCGCCTATTCGCTCTACCGCCGCCGCAACGACGAGCTGGAGAAGAAGATCGATGCCGTCATCGACATGTACGGCAAGCTGCAGCAGCCCGACGGCTATCTGTCGAGCTGGTACCAGCGCATCCAGCCCGGCCTGCGCTGGACCAATCTGCGCGATTGCCACGAGCTCTATTGCGCCGGCCACCTGATCGAAGGCGCGGTCGCCTATTACCAGGCCACGGGCAAGCGGAAGCTGCTCGACATCATGTGCCGTTATGTCGACCACATCGCCGAGACGTTCGGTCCCGAGCCCGGCAAGAAGAAGGGCTATTGCGGCCACGAGGAGATCGAGCTGGCGCTGGTCAAGCTGGCGCGGGTGACCGGCGAGCAACGGTATATGGACCTCGCAAAGTACTTCATCGACCAGCGCGGGGTTGAGCCGCATTATTTCGACGAGGAGGCGCGGGCCCGCGGCGCCGACCCCAAGGCCTACCATTTCAAGACTTACGAATACAATCAGTCGCACAAACCGGTGCGCGAGCAGGACAAGGTCGTCGGCCATGCGGTGCGGGCGATGTATCTCTATTCGGGCATGGCCGACATCGCCACCGAGTATGGCGACGACACGCTGCGGGTGGCGCTCGACCGGCTGTGGGACGACCTCATGACCAAGAACCTCTACGTCACCGGCGGCCTCGGGCCATCGTCGCACAATGAGGGCTTCACCGCCGATTACGACCTGCCCAACGACACCGCCTATGCCGAAACCTGCGCTTCGGTCGGCCTGGTGTTCTGGGCAAGCCGCATGCTCGGCATGGGTCCCAATGCGCGCTACGCCGACATCATGGAGCGGGCGCTCTACAACGGCTCGATCTCCGGCCTGTCGCTCGACGGCTCGCTGTTCCTCTACGAAAATCCGCTCGAAAGCCGCGGCGCCCACCACCGCTGGAAATGGCACCGCTGCCCGTGCTGCCCGCCCAATGTCGGGCGCATGGTCGCCTCGATCGGCAGCTATTTCTACGGCCTGTCGGACGACGCACTCGCCGTTCACCTCTATGGAAACGGCACGGCTCGTTTCGATATCGCCGGGACGCAAATAGAGCTCACCCAGACCAGCAATTATCCCTGGGACGGCGCGGTCTCGATCTCCGTCGAACCGGAAGCTCCGACCGAGTTGATTTTGCACCTGCGCCTGCCGGCCTGGTGCCGCAAGGCAGCGCTCAAGGTCAACGGCGCCGATGTCGATCTGGCTGCTGTCAGCAGCGACGGCTATGCCGCGATCCGCCGCGAATGGCGCAAGGGCGACCGCGTCGAGCTCGACCTCGAAATGGCCGTCGACCGCCTCTACGCCAACCCGCAGGTGCGGCAGGATATCGGCCGCGTCGCGCTGGCGCGCGGCCCGCTGATCTATTGCGTCGAGGAGACCGACAATTCCAGCCAGCTGCACCGCATCGCTCTGCCGCGCACGGCCGACATCGAGGCGCATCAGCAGCCGAACCTTCTGGGCGGCGTCGTGACACTTTCGGCGATTGCCAAAAAGGAGGCTTTCGAAAACTGGGAAGAGGGGCTCTACCGCACCGAACCGCCGGCGGTCGAGGACGCGAAGATCACCGCCGTGCCGTATTTCGCCTGGGACAACCGCGACCCCGGCGAGATGCTGGTCTGGCTCAGGGACGAATGAAGCCCGACGGCGGCGCGCGACCGATCTCCTCGGCCACAAGTTCCTGCAGCTGCAAGAGATTGCGGTCGCGGATGCCGCAGGCGTCGAGATGGCGAATGGTCTCGAACAGATATTCGGCGCCCGAACCCCAATGGCCAACGGCCGTGGCCAGGGTCGCCGCTATCGCTCGCTTTTCGAGCTTGCCGGCATAGCGCGGATTGGCGGGATCGACAACGAAACCAAGCGCTTGGCCCGTGCCGTCGCCCGTCCTGACCTGCAGCCAGCGCGGCACGTTGACGGCCGGCAGGATGGTCATCTCACGTCGTAGCAGCGTTTCGAGATTGGCCCCCACTGGCTCGGCGACCTCGAACACCATGCCCTGACATTGGCCGCCGCGGTCGAGCGCCATCATCAGGCCGGGCTGCTCGACGGTGCCCCTGAAGCGCTGCACCGTAAAACAGAACGAACGGTGCCAGCCCGTCGCCACGGCCCGTTCGCCACCCCTGACCTCGCCGGCCGGCTTCCACAGAAGCGAGCCATAGGCGAACAGCTTCACCGGCCCGCCCGGCGCGCCGGCCAGCACCTCGTCGCGAATGCGCGCGTAATCGGCATCGGTCATGTAGACCATGCCCGGCGTCGGCCCGGCATCCTCGACCGCACGCAAGGTGCGGGCGACCAGCGCCTCGGTCAGCGCCATCGGTGTCTTGCGCGGCGAACGCCGTGATGCGGCGGAAATGACCTTGCTCATCCTCATGCTCTCAGCCTTGCCGCCATGTTGCCGAAGGCTGAAGGATTCTCAAGGGCCGAGTACACCAGCGCGGTATCGGGATTCGAACTATCGTGTCCAATAGCTTGACTGCACAAATACCTACGCGACGGGTTAAACGCGTCGACTGAACCCATTTCAACGTGATGCGGCGAGATGCTGGTCTGGCTCAGGGACGCCGGATAGGCGGTATCGCCAATTTTTGAGCCGCGTTGCATGCCTTGAATTCGCCCGGGCGCGCGTCATCTAGCTTTGAGTGGCGCCAGTCACTTGAACGGGTGGAGGCAGATTGTGGCGCTCGAAGCTGTCGCGCGTCCGAACGCCGGTGGCCGCTTTATTGCGGTCGTGGTGGTGCCGCTGCTATTCGTCGTCGGTGGACTGGCCATTCGCTATGCGGCATTTGCCTCGATCTCGGCGGAACCAGGCTTCGCAGCCTATGCCCAGGCGCTCTGCCGGTGGGATTGCGCGTGGTATGTCGACATTTCCGAACACGGTTATGAGCGCTTTCCCATTCCAAACCAGAGCAATGTCGGACGCTGGGGCTTCTTTCCGCTCTATCCGATGCTGGTGGCGGCAATCCGGTCTGTTTTCCCTTTGCCGACGATACTGCTCGCGTCGATCACATCGATTGCGTGCAGCTACGCGGCCTGTCTGGTGGCGTGGCCGCTGCTCGAGAAGAACATGCGCGCTTATGTGCTATATTGCGCCTTTCTGCTCAGCGGCCCGTTCTCCTTTCACTTCACGACTTTCCTGACCGAACCTCTTTTCGTGCTCCTGACGTCGTGCGTTTTTCTGGCACTCAAACGCTCCAGCTATCTGACCGCGGGGCTGTTATCGGCTCTGCTGTCGGCAACCAGGCTCGTCGGAGTGCTTGTTGTATTTGCGACCGTCATTCAGATGTTCAGGGATTACCGCGCAAAGGGCGGATCGGCGCTTTCGTTCCCACGTTGGGTGCTTGGCCGACCGGATCTGCTCGTTGCAATTCTCATCTCGCCTGCCGGCTTGTTCGCCTACATCCTGTTCCTCTATCTGACGGTCGGGGACGGCTTTGCCTTCCTGCACGTCCAGCGCGCGTTTGGACGGGTGGCGGGCAATCCGCTCGCCTTCATATGGGATGGACTCTCGGCCGTTCCGACGACTGGATGGCTGCCCACGGCGCCGCAATGGAGCGCGCTCGCCGCACTCATAGGACTGGCATTATCGGCGGTTCTGGCGGTTCGCAGGCAATATGGCGCCGCGCTGTTCTGCGCCTGCTGCATCATCTCGCCGCTGATCACGAACCTGGCCTCGATGGTCAGATACGTCGTTGGGCTTGCGCCTCTGACAATATTGCTGACCACGTTGTTGTCGGCGTCGAAGCTGACTTTTCTTGCGGCTCTGGGTCTCTTCCTGGGCGCCTGCTATTTCACGACCGTCGCGTGGATCGGGGGCTATCTTGCCCTGGTCTAGCACTCCGGGCCCGCATCGGCGCGCGGCCTCGCTTGGCCGCTACACGCTGGCGGCGGTTCTGGCCGGGGCGGAAATCATCATCCTTGCGCTTGCTCTCAATCCAGACGTCAATGCCGACTATCGCGCCTATTACATCGACCGGACGACGACCTGCCTCAATCGCGATGCGGTCGGCAGCTACACACTTGGCGAGACGGTGTCGTTCCGGTCCGACGGAGCCAAAAAGGCAGCCGGCATGAGGGTCTGCGGCTGGTCGGGACCGGTAGCCGACGGCACCCATTCGCTGGGCGAGACCTCGCGGCTTCGCCTGGACATACGGCCGCTTCGCGACGGCCTGACTGCCACGCTGCAAATGGCCGCCGTCATTCGTCCGCCACAGATCACGCAAAGGGTTGTGATCTCGGTGAACGGCGTTCGGGTGCATGCGGTGACGCTGTCCGGCAAAGAGCCACGCACCGTCTCGTTCGTCATCCCACCGGCGGCTCTCGCCGAGGCCAAGACACTCGACATCCCCTTCGACTACCTCGACGGCATTCCGCAAACTCCTGCCGCCAGCAACATCTATAAGCGCTCCATCAAATTGTTGTCGCTCCGGCTCGATCCCATTGACGCGGATTAGGGCGGGCGATCGCGCTGCTGGCCGCGTCTTCGCTGCGCAAAAACCCAGCGGTCGAGCATGAGGAGATTGACCGCTGGAACAAGCAAGCATGTAACCAGGATGGCAATGATCGGCGGCAGACTGAGTTTCGCCGTCAAAAGCGCCGGCGCCGCGTAAGCCACCGCGAAGCCGGTTGCCGTCAGCAAGAGAAAACGCGGAGCCTCCGATCGATGCGATCCGCTCGACGCGAAGGTCACGAACTTATGCGCGAGATAGGAAAACAGGGCGGCAGCGGTATAAGCTGCGAGCGAGGCACCGACCGGCGAGAGGCCGAACCGTTGCCATTCGACCAAAGCGGTGGCCATCACTGCATATAGGATCGTTGCAGCGATGCCGACCGACCCGAAGCGCGCCAGCAGCCTCAGCCCGGCGTCGCCGGTCGAACGGCGCTCAGACATGCGCACTGCACGCATACTGCGCTCCAAGCGGCAAAGGCGCGAATACGCGCTCGACTCTTCTGGCCAAGGGCCTTGCCGAGGGTAGCAGCAGAAAATGCTCGGAGCGGATGTCGCTGAAGCCTGTTTCCTGAAAGAGGGACCTTGCTCTGGCGGCTTTGAGCAGGACTGCGTCCTGATCGAACGGACACCGGAACACCGCAAGGCGCGTCATCGGATTATAGGGATTGTGCTCGATGATGCAGGCGATGCCGCCTGGCCGCACGACGCGCCGCATTTCCAGGAAGAAATCGAGCCAGGAGGAGGGCGTAACGTGATGGACGACACAACTGGCGAAAGCCAGATCGAACGTGCCGTCCTCATAAGGCAGCCCCTGCGTGCTGCAGGTCCTGTAGGCCACACGCGGATTGTGTTGGCTGGCGCGCAAAATCGAGTCTTGCGAGACGTCGCAGCCATCGAGGCTGTCGAAAGCGCCGTCGAGATAGGGGTGGAGCGAACCGACGCCGCAGCCGACATCCAGCGCCCTTACAGTCGACCCACCCTGCCGAAGCTTTCGCTCGACCAACAGACGCCGCAGCAGGTCCGCCTTGGCGACAAGGAAGAAGTCGTGCCTGAGTCCGGAAAACCGGATGGACCCTTCGACCGCCTCGCCGTAGTTGGAATTATAGCTGTCGAAGAGTTCGCCCATTGGCGGGGACTCCACTCCTGGGCTTGTGAAACGATCGGCGGCGCTCACCAGAGACGGCACGCATCGCCTCGTCGAAACCGGTGAGCCGATCGATCACGTACAGCGGGCGGCGTTTCACCTCGGCGTGGATGCTGCCAACATAGAGCCCGACCACGCCGGTCATGAAAAGATTAATGCCGCACAGGAGCGACACGATCACCACCGTGGATGTCCACCCGGCAATGATGCCGGCTTCAAAAAACCAGGCAAACATGGCGTAGGCACCAAAGACCACCGCAAGCGCGGAAATGGCCAATCCGCCCCAGAGCGCCAGGCGCAACGGCTTCTCGGAGAAACTGACGATGCCGTGAACCGCAAGGTGCATCATCTTCCAGAATGGGTATTTGGTCTGGCCCAGGGTTCGCGCATGGCGCTCAAATGGCACTGCCGTCTGCTTGAAGCCCATCCAGCCGAACATGCCCCTGACGAAGCGGTCATGTTCGGGCATATGCTTGAAGGTTTCCAGCGCCTTGCGGCCGACCAGGCGAAAGTCGCCGACGTCGCGCGGAATATCGACCGACGTCATTTTCTCCAGCAGGCGATAGAAAAGACTTGCCGTAAAGCGCTTGAACCGGGATTCGCCGTCGCGCTTGACTCGGCGGGCATAGACGATCTCGAAGCCTTCCTTCCACTTTGCCACCAGATCGAGAACGACCTCCGGCGGATCCTGCAGGTCGGCATCCATGACGATGACGGCATCGCCCGCAGCGGCATCCATACCGGCGGTAATGGCCATCTGGTGGCCGAAATTGCGAGAAAATTCGATCAGCCGAAAGCGCGGTTCGGCGGCGACCACCTTTTGCAGGTATTCGACGCTTGCATCGAGGCTTCCGTCATCGACGAAGATGGCCTCCGTGTCGCCGTCCAGCCGGCCGATCAGCCAACTGATCCGCTCGATCAGCCGAGGCAGCACCTGTTCTTCATTGTATATGGGCAGGACCAGCGAGTAGCGAGGCGGTGACCTGTTCACCGTCATTCCAGGGTCGTGGACCACAGACTCTCGCATGCGGTTGAAAATGGAACGCAAGCTACAAAGTTCCAAAGGCAATTAAGAAACTGCTAATTTATCTAATTCTGGAGGGAATACCGGTTCTCGATGAGCACAGGAGGGTGTCGTCGTGAGGTCGGACGTCCACATCGAGGCGTAAACTATCGGTGGCTGCTGGCGCGATCGGCCTGGCGAGAAGCAGTCGTTGAGGCATAACGCGTTGACCGCGAGGCCTACTCCCGGACTTGCCGGTTGAAGCGGGGCTACGGGTGAACCCTAAGGGTGCGGGCCGACCGCTTTTGACGCATGCCGGACATCGCTCATGGAACACGGTCGGCGAGCGCGGCCGAGTATCCCGCTTGCCGGCCAGCGAGCGCCCTGACCGGCCGCCTTATCGTACCGGCCGAGGCTTAGCTGGCCCGCAACCGGTACGACACTTGCCGGCCTGGCCGGTCGCCGCCGTCAAGCAGCCGGCCGGATGTTTTGGTTCACCCGGAAGAGGTTGTTTGGGTCGTATTTCTTCTTCAGCGTAGCCAGGCGCTCATAGTTGTCGCCATAAGCCGCCTTGAGCCTTGCATCGCCCTCGTCATCCATCATGAAGTTCAGGTAGGCGCCACCCAGGTCGAACGGATGCACGGCCTCCCAGTAGGCCTTGGTCCAGCGCGTCACCGGCCCCGCTTTCTGTGGGTCCGGATCGATCCCGGCGATGACCATCGACCAGGTCGCATCGCGATAATTCCAGGGTGTCTCGTCTTTGCCGACGCGATGGACCGCACCATCGATCGGATAGAGGTGCATGAGCGATAGCTCGCTCGGCGTCTTCGCCGCCTGCTCGAGATGGGCGTCGATCGCCTCGTCGGACAGCGTCTTGACGAAATCGCCCCGCCAGTACCACTGCATTCCCTTCGGGTAGAGCCCATCGAACATGCTCTGCACCGCGGGATAGGACATCGTTCCCATCCAGTTGAACCAGGGCGCGGGCAGCGCATCGAGCAGCGGGGCCAGCGCCTCTCTGCCCTTTTCCTCCGGGCCGTTGTAGCAGCACATCAGCAGACACATCCGCTTTCCCCAAAACTCTTCCGGGAAGGGTGCGCTCGAGAGGACGGTCTTGAGCCCGAGAAAGATCCCGAGTTCTTCGGGCGCGTTCGGCAGGAACTCGCGATAATGCTGCATGATGGTGCGGGCGTGGCGCTGATCCCATGCGATCGGCCCCGCAAAGACCACGCTGACCTGGTGGAGCTTGAACACAAAGCTGGTGACGATGCCGAAATTGCCGCCGCCGCCGCGAAGCGCCCAGAACAGGTTGGGGTTACGCTCCTTGCTGGCGGTTACGAAGCTTCCATCGGCAAGCACGACATCGGCCTCGATCAGATTGTCGATGGTCAGGCCATATTTGCGCGTCAGATAGCCATGGCCGCCGCTCAGCGTCAGTCCGGCGACCCCGGTGGTCGAGATGATGCCCGCCGGTACGGCCAGGCCAAAGGCATGGGTGGCATGGTCGAGGTCGCCCTGAGTACAGCCCGGGCCTACCCGCGCCGTGCGGGCATCCGGATCGACGCGCACGCCGTTCATCGCCGACAGGTCGATCACCAGACCGTCGTCGCAGCTCCCCAATCCTGGTCCGTTATGGCCGCCGCCACGTACCGCAACCAGCAAATTGTTATCGCGGCCGAAATTTACCGCTGTGATTACGTCGGCGACGTCGACACAGCGGGCGATGATCAGCGGCCGCTTGTCGATCATGCCGTTGTAGAGCTTGCGGGCCCCGTCATAGCGGGCGTCGCCGGCGCGGATGACTTCGCCTCGCAGGCTTGCTGCGAATTTGGTGATGTCTTCATCGTTCATGACATTCCTCCCTGTTATTGGACCTGTCGGCCGGCCGATGAAACGCTAATCCCGTCCGCTGTTCCCGCAAATGTCACGTCGTCCATTTCTGTTGCCCGATCGTTCAGAGTAGGATTAGACCGGATGGATAGTTGCCCGGGCGGTCATATTGCCGGATAGTTCGAGATGTCTGGCGGAAAAACTCGTTGTCAAAGGGAGTAGCCGATCGTTTCCGGAGGTGTAGTGCATGGATGTCCTTTCCGATGTGCTCCGAGCCGTTCGCCTCACCGGTGCGATCTATTTCGACGTCGACGCCAGCTCTCCCTGGGTTGGCGAGTCGCCGGGCACGGCCGACATTGCCGCCGCCGTCATGCCGGAGGCAGAGCACATCATTTCTTTTCATGCCGTGATGTCGGGCTCGTGCTGGGCCGCGCTGGGAGACGATTCGGTGCCGCCGGTGCTCGTCAACGCCGGTGATGTCGTTGTCTTCCCCGGTGGTGTTCCGAACGTGTTGAGCTCGTCGCCGGGGGCGCGGGGCGAACCCAATATGGCGATGTATTATCGGCCGATAGACGAGAGCCTGCCGTTCGCGGTGATCCATGGTGGCGGCGGAGACGAGCGGACCCGGTTCATTTGCGGGTATCTTGGCTGCGATGCACGTCCCTTCAATCCTCTCCTCGCCGCATTGCCGGCCATCCTGTGTGCCCGCAAGCCCGCCGATGGAAGCAGTTGGGTTATCGACCTTTTTCGGCTGGCGCTGGCCGAAGGTGGCAGTGGGCGGGCGGGCTGTGAAACGATACTCGCCAAGCTGAGCGAGCTGATGTTTGTCGAGATCATCCGCCGTCATCTCGAGACCCTCCCCGACGATTCGCGCGGCTGGCTGTCAGGCCTACGGGATCCACATGTCGGCGAGGCGCTCCGGCTCATCCACGCTCGCCCCAGGGAGGAATGGACATTGGACCGGCTCGCCCGCGAAGTAGGGCTCTCGCGCACGGCGTTTGCGAGCCGCTTTACCCACTATGTCGAGGTCTCGCCGATGCACTATCTTGCTCGCTGGCGTCTGCAACTGGCAGGACGTCTGCTCGAACGGCCCGAAATGAGCATCGCGCAAGCGGGTGCCGAGGTCGGCTACGAGTCGGAAGCCGCCTTCAATCGCGCCTTCAAAAAGTTCGTCGGCATTCCACCTGGTACCTGGCGAAAGGGACGGTCGGCGTTGCTCGAGGCTCAAAGATTGCCCGCTGGCGTCGTGCAATAGGAAAGAACTGGCAGGGCGTTGACGCTTCGGTCTGCGTGCAGCGTCCCAATGCTCGAAAGCCCCTGGCACAAAGCGGTAGACGATGACCGGCCGCCGCGACGCGTTCGGCGAGGCGTGTCAGACTTCGCGCCTCAATCCTTCGCGCGCTCGACATAGGCGCCATCGGCCGTCATCACCACCACGCGGGTGCCGGCGCTGATGTGTGGTGGCACCAGGGTACGCACGCCGTTGGACAGCGTCGCCGGCTTGTAGGACGAGGACGCCGTCTGGCCCTTGGTCACCGGCTCGGTCTCGACCACCTCGAAAGTGGCGCGCTGCGGCAGTACCAGCGAGATGGCGATGTTGTTGTATTGCGAGATCTGCACCGGCATGCCTTCCACCAGATAGGGCGCCATGTCGCCGACCACGCTTTCCGGCACCGCGACCTGGTCGTAAGTCTCCGGATTCATGAAGTGAAAGCCTTCGCCGTCACGGTAGAGGAACGTGTGCTCGCGCTCCTCGACATAGGCGCGCTCGACCTGCTCGGTGGTGCGGTAACGCTCGGAAACCTTTACCCCGTCGGAGATACGCCGCATGTCGAGCTGGGTGACCGGCGTACCCTTGCCAGGATGAATGTTTTCGGCAAAGAGGATCACATAAAGCTTGCCGTCCTTTTCGACGACGTTGCCTTTGCGTAAGGAGCTGGCGATGACCTTCACGGGTTTCCATCCTGATAAAATTTGTTGGCGCAAATCGGCTGGAGAGGCCGTTGCGTGCGGCCTAGCGCATCTTGGCCGCAATCGCCAGCCCTCTGTGCAATTCCCCTGAAGCCGATGACCGCCGCCTCGCCGTGGTGGACGCCGCATGTCCACGCCGACCGCCGGCCGCGGCTGATCCTGCGCAATGCCATTGCCGCCGGGATGCGCGACTGGTTCGCCCGCCGCGACTTCGTCGAGGTGGAGACATCGGCCCTGCAGGTCTCGCCCGGCAATGAAGCGCACCTGTCGGCCTTTGCCACCGAGGCGATCGGGCCGGACGGGCAGCGCCAGCCGCTCTACCTCCACACGTCGCCGGAATTCGCCTGCAAGAAGCTGCTTGCCGCCGGCGAGGAGCGCATCTTCAGCCTCGGGGCTGTCTGGCGCAACCGCGAGCGCGGCCCCTTGCACCATCCTGAGTTCACTATGCTCGAATGGTACCGCGTCGGCGAGACCTATGAGAGCCTGATGCGCGATTGCGCCGAGCTCGTAGCGCTGGCGGCCGAACGGGCCGGAGCGAAGCGTTTTAGCTTCCGCGGCCGTGAAGCCGATCCGTTCGCCGAGCCGGAACGGTTGAGCGTCGCCGAAGCTTTCATGCGCCATGCCGGCATCGATCTGCTGGCGACGGTTGCAGCCGATGGCAGCACCGACCGCGCGGGGTTGCATGCCGCCCTGGTCCAGGCCGGATTGCGGACCGCGCCCGACGACAATTGGGCCGACCTGTTCAGCCGGGTGATGGTCGAAAAAATCGAGCCGGCGCTTGGGCAGGGGCGCAACACCATTCTTTTCGGATATCCGATCTCGGAGGCGGCATTGGCCCGGCCGAGCGCCGACGATCCGCGCACCGCCGAGCGCTTCGAGCTCTATTGCTGCGGCGTCGAACTCGCCAACGCCTTTGGCGAGTTGACCGATCCGGCCGAGCAGCGCCTGCGCTTTGCCGCAGAAATGGATGAGAAGCAGCGCGTCTATGGCGAACGCTACCCGATCGACGAGGACTTCCTCGCCGCGCTCGCCATCATGCCGCAGGCGAGCGGCGCCGCGCTCGGCTTCGACCGGCTGGTGATGCTTGCCACCGGCGCGCTCAGGATCGACGACGTGATCTGGACGCCGGTGGCCGCTTCCTGAGGGATTGTCGACCTCGCTCGCCGTTCATCCGCCTGCGGCCTGCGGTCCTGTTTCGGCGCTTGATGCACCCGGTTTGCCCGCTTCGCCATTGCAGAAGGCGCATCGGGACAATAGATGGTGCAGCAGCGGCTGCCCTTCAGCCGGCCGGAAATAACAGGATCATGCGCATGACCGATACGCTCGACGCAGCGAAACTGACCGATCGCGTCGCGGCCCTGGTCGAGGCTGCCAAACGGGCCGGCGCCGATGCCGCCGATGCCGTTGCGGTACGCGGCCGCTCGACCGGCGTGTCGGTGCGGCTTGGCAAGGTCGAAGGCACAGAGGCGTCCGAGAGCGAGGACGTCTCGCTGCGCGTCTTCGTCGGCAAGCGGGTAGCGAGCGTTTCGGCAACGGCGGCATCCGACCCCAATATGCTGGCCGAGCGTGCCGTCGCCATGGCCAAGGTGTCGCCCGAAGATCCCTATCAAGGCCTCGCTGACCCGGCCTTGCTGGTCAAGACGCCGCGCGACCTCGATCTGTTCGACGCCACCGAGGTGTCGGCCGATCAATTGAAGGAAGCAGCGCTTGCCGCCGAAGCGGCGGCGCTTGCCGTCAAGGGCGTCACCAATTCGGCCGGCAGTGGCGCCAGTGCCGGGCTCGGCGGGCTGGTGCTCGCCACCTCGCACGGCTTCGTCGGCCATTACGTCGCCTCGCGCTTTTCACGCTCGACCAGCGTGATCGCCGGCGAGGGCACCGGCATGGAGCGCGACTACGAATTCTCCTCGCGCCAGCATTTTTCCGATCTCGACGCGCCGGAAGACATCGGCCGCAAGGCCGGTGAGCGCGCTGTCCGCCGCATTGGCGCGCGCAAGGCGACGACCGGGCCTGTCGACGTGGTGTTCGATCCGCGTGTGGCGCGCGGCATTGCCGGCCACCTTGCCGGTGCCATCAATGGCGCCGCGGTCGCGCGCAAGACCAGCTTTCTCCGCGACATGATGGGCAAGAAGGTGGCTTCGGCCGCAATCACCGTCACCGACGAGCCGCTCCGGCGCCGTGGACAGGCCTCGCGCCCGTTCGACGGCGAAGGCGTCGAGGGCGAAAAACTGTTCATGGTCGACAAGGGCGTGCTCAACCACTGGTTCCTGTCGACTTCGGCGGCTCGGGAACTCAGCCTCGTCACCAATGGGCGCGGCTCGCGCAGCGGCTCGTCGGTCTCGCCGTCGTCGACCAATCTCGCCATCGAGCCCGGGGAAAATACGCCGGAAGAGCTGATCAAGTCGCTCAAGACCGGCTTCTACGTCACCGAAGTGTTCGGCCAGGGCGTCGACATGGTGACGGGCGAATATAGCCGCGGCGCTTCCGGCTTCTGGATCGAAAATGGCGAACTGGCCTATCCCGTCGCCGAGGTGACCATCGCCTCCAATCTGAAGACGATGTTCCTCAACATGGTTCCGGCGAGCGATCTCGACCGCAATTTCGGCACTGCCGCGCCCACGCTTTTGATCGAAGGAATGACCCTTGCCGGAGCTTGACCCGGCCGTCTCGGCCGGCGCTACTGAAGACCTGCAGCTGTTGCGCGATGCCGCCCGCGAGGCGGGGCTCATCGCCATGCAGTACTTCAACAACAATCCGCAGGTGTGGATGAAGGGCGGCACCTCGCCGGTCAGCGAAGCCGATCACGCCGCTGACGAATATCTGCGCGAGACCTTGCTGGCGGCCCGGCCGGATTATGGCTGGCTGTCGGAGGAAACCGTCGACGACCCGGTAAGGCTCGTCGCGCGCCGCACCTTTGTCGTCGATCCGATCGACGGCACGCGCGGCTTCCTCGAAGGGCTGCCCACATGGTGCGTCAGCGTCGCTGTGGTCGAGAACGGCCGCACGCTTGCCGGCGTGCTCGACTGCCCGGCGAAGGGCGAAATCTATTGGGCGCTGCCGGGCGAGGGCGCGTTCCTGAATGGCAGGCGCATCAGCGTGCGTCCGCCGTCGGAAACGGCCGAAATCGCCGGACCGCAGGCGATGATCGACCTGATGCCGGCGAAATGGCACAAACGGCTGAAGCGCGTGCTCTATATTCCTTCGCTCGCCTACCGGCTGGCGATGATCGCCGGCGGCCAGCTCGATGCCACCTTCGTCAAGGCCAACGCGCATGACTGGGACATCGCCGCGGCCGATCTCATCCTGCGCGAGGCAGGCGGCGCCTTGCTCGATCGGCATGGCCGCGCGCCGCTCTATGCCGGCGAAGTGATCCGTCACGGACCGCTCGCCGCCGGCAGCGGCGAACTCCTCGCCGTGCTCGCCGGCGTCATCGCCGGGCTGGACAATTGACCACTATCAATAGTTCCAAAGTCGGCGGCTTTGGTCTAGACCTGTCCCAAACTCACGATATGTGAAGGATCGACATGGCCGCTGAAGACGGAAAGAAACAGCTTTTGCACCTGGTGTTCGGCGGCGAACTCAAGAAGCTGGGCGGCACCGAATTCCGCGATCTCGACGCGCTCGATATTGTCGGCATCTATCCGGACTATCAATCGGCGCACGCCGTCTGGAAGGCCAAGGCGCAAGCTAGCGTCGACAATGCCCATATGCGCTATTTCGTCGTTCACCTGCACCGCCTGCTCGACCCCGAAAACAAGGCTGTCGGTTGACATCGATGAACCATGAAGCGGTCAAGCGATCAGCCCGGCGGTCGGCGGTCAGACGTCGCAAGCCGAAGACGTTCTGGCGCAAGATCCGCGAACCGCTGGCGCAGTCGCGATTCGTCAAGAATGCGCTTGCCGCGCTGTTTGCGTATTTCGTCCGCCTTGTCCGCTTGACCAACCGCATGGTCGACGGATCGGCCAAGTTTTCCGGCGGCGCCTATGCGCAGCTCGAGCCTGGCATCATCGCGCTCTGGCACGGCCAGCACCTGCTGACCCCGGCCTACTATCCCAAGGGACGGCCGCTGGTTGCCATGGTATCGCGCAGCGCCGATGCCGAGCTCAACGCGCTGATGGTCGAGAGATTCGGCATCGAGGCGGTGCGCGGCTCTGGCGGGCGCGAAAGCGCAAGGCATCTCGACAAGGGCGGGGCCAAGGCGCTCATCGCCCTCAAAAAGTCGCTCGCCACCGGCAAGAATGTCGCCATGATTGCTGATATTCCCCACGGCACGCCGCGCGATGCGGGGCTCGGCGTCGTCCTTCTGGCGCGGCTGTCCGGCCGGCCGATCCTGCCTGCCGCGATAGCCACCAGTCGCCGCAAGGTGATCGAGGGCAGCTGGGACAAGACGACGATCAACTTGCCCTTCGGCCGCTCCTCGATTGTCGTCGGCACGCCTGTCTTCGTGCCGGCCAACGCCGACGCCGCGGAAATGGAACGCAAGCGCCAGGAGGTCACGGCCTCGCTCAATGCCGCGACCGCCGAGGCCTATCGCCTTGTGGACGGTTCGAAATGAGTATGCGCTGGGCCCGCGCCTTCCTGACGGCCTACCGCTTCGCCGGGGCCGCCGCTTACCCGCTGGTCGGACCTTACGTCGCCTGGCGCACTTCCAGAGGCAAGGAGGACCGCATTCGCCGGCGTGAACGCTACGGCGTCGCCGGACGCGAGCGTCCCGAAGGCCCGGTGATCTGGATCCATGCAGCCAGCGTCGGCGAGACCATC
Source organism: Mesorhizobium sp. M0808 (assembly GCF_040320025.1). NCBI lineage: Bacteria > Pseudomonadati > Pseudomonadota > Alphaproteobacteria > Hyphomicrobiales > Phyllobacteriaceae > Mesorhizobium > Mesorhizobium sp. M0808. The sequence goes on along the minus strand of NZ_JAMYOX010000013.1, from coordinate 77,804 downwards.
GCCGTCGTGCCGCTGGTCGAGAGCATTCTCGATTACGGCGTCAACATCGTGCTGACGACGGGCACGGTCACCTCGGCGCAGGTCGCCGAAGAACGGCTGGGCGACCGCATCATCCACCAATATGTGCCGCTCGACCTCAAGCCGGCGGTCAGCCGCTTCCTCGACCATTGGCAGCCGGACCTGGCGATCATCGCCGAATCGGAGATCTGGCCGATGACCATCCTGGAACTCGGCGCCCGCCGCGTGCCGCAGGTTCTGGTCAACGGCAGGCTGTCCGACCGCTCCTTCAAGTCCTGGAAGAAGCGCGCCAACATTGCCGAAGCATTGTTTGAAAATCTTGCCCATGTCGTCGCCCAGTCGGATCTCGATGGCGAGCGCTTCCTGTCGCTCGGCGCCCGGCCGGTCACCATCTCCGGCAATCTCAAGGTCGACACCGCGCCGCCGCCGGCCGACGAGCGGGTGTTGGCGGCGCTGAAACGCCAGATCGGCGGCCGCCCGACCTGGGCGGCGACCTCGACCCATGACGGCGAAGAGGCGGTCGCCGCCGAAGTTCACGCCATGCTGCACAAGCGCCACCACGGGCTTTTGACGATCATCGTGCCGCGCCATCCCGATCGCGCCGGGCAGCTGGCCGCCCAGATTTCCGGCATGGGCCTGAAGCTGGCGCAGCGCAGCAAGGGCGACAGGATCACCGCCGACACCGATATTCTGCTCGGCGACACGATCGGCGAGATGGGGCTTTATCTGAGGCTGACGGAAATCGCCTTTGTCGGCCGTTCGCTGACTTCCGAGGGCGGCCAGAACCCGCTGGAACCAGCCATGCTGGAGACAGCGGTGCTTGCCGGCCGCAACGTCCAGAATTTTCGCGAGGCCTATCAGCGCCTGCTCGATAGCGGCGGCGCCAAGCTGGTGCGCGACCGCGATATGCTGGCCGGCGCCGTTAATTTCCTTTTGACCAACGAGGCGGCCCGCCATGAGATGATGGCGGCGGGTGCGGCGACGGTCGACGAGATGCGCGGTGCGCTGGCGCATACGCTCAGGTCGCTCGAGCCCTATATCCAGCCGCTGGTCGTCAAGTCGCGCCTGAAGGGCGCGAACGGGCGCTGACGTGACCTCGGAAGCGCCACCCTTCTGGTGGGAAGAGCCGGACTGGCGGGTCACGGCGCTGTCGCCGCTTTCCGCCATCTATGCGCTTGTCGCCGGTCGCCGCATGCGGCACGCGCCGCGCGAAAAGGTCGAGGCGCCGGTGCTCTGCGTCGGCAACTTCACCGTCGGCGGCACCGGCAAGACGCCGGTGGCGATCGCGCTGGCCGAGCAGGCCCGGCGCATGCAGCTCAATCCGGGTTTCCTGTCGCGCGGCCATGGCGGCTCCTTCGCGCAGCCGCATATCGTCGATCCGCACCACGACGCCGCCAAGCATGTCGGCGACGAGCCGCTGCTTCTGGCCGAACACGCGCCGGTCGCGGTGACGCCGAACCGGGCCGCGGGCGCCAGGCTTCTGCTGGAGAAGCTCGGCTGCGATTTCTTGATCATGGATGACGGTTTTCAGAGCGCGCGCATCCACATCGACTATGCGCTGGTCGTTGTCGATGCGCGCCATGGCATCGGCAATGGCCGCGTCATCCCCGGCGGGCCTCTGCGGGCAAACATCGTCGACCAACTGATCTTCACCAGCGCCTTGCTGAAGATGGGCGAGGGCACCGCGGCCGACACGGTCGTGCGCCAGGCAGCGCGCGCCGGCAGGCCGATCTTCGAGGCGCACACTGCCCCGAGCAGCAAGGTGACGCTGGCCGGCAGGCGGTTCCTGGCGTTCGCCGGCATCGGTCATCCCGATAAGTTTTTCGACACTGTCCGCGAGGCCGGCGGCGAGCTTGCGCTGACCAAATCGTTTCCTGACCATCATTTCTATGGCGAGGACGAACTTGCCGAATTGGCGGCGACGGCGCGTAAAGCCGGGGTTGGCCTCATTACCACCGCCAAGGACGCTGCCCGCCTGCGTCACGGCGCGGCGCCGCCGGAATTCCTCGACGGGCTCGATGTGCTGGAGATCGACACCGTCTTCGAGCTCGACCATGTGCCGCAACGCATCATGGACGAGACGCTGGATGCCTGGCGGCAGCGCCGGCTTAAAGGCTGACCAGAAGCTTGAGCACCGAGGCAATGCGGGACTGGATTTGCAGCTTTCCGCCGGTCGAACGTATTTTGTTCTTGCTTTGTGCCGGCAGCTATGCTAGTAATTTAGCTAGGTGATGATTCGCCGGTGACCCGCCTTCGAGCCCGAGGCGGGCTTCAAGATAGCCTCTAAAGGTTTCGGTGTTGCCGGCCTGACGCCGCGGCAGAGGGCGCAGGATCGCAACGGGGCGGCTTCCATTTGCGCTGGACTAGCGTCGGCGGCGCAGTTCCGGATGCGCTTCGATCTCGCGGCGCAGCGAGGCGGCGGCGTTCACATAGGGTTCCTGCCTGGCGACACTCCAGTATTTAAGCTCGTCGAGCGGGATGCTCTCGCCGGTCACCGCGCAGCGCACGAAGGCGCCGGGGCTGGTCACCTGGAAGTCGCCGTCGAGATAGCGGATGCGGGCTTCCTTGCCGCCGGGTCCTTCGAAACGGTTCATCATGGGGTGGTGCCGAAATTCATGACGATGTCATCGCCACAAATTGCGGCGAGGTCAAGCTCGGTTGGCCTTGCCTGGTTCTGTTTCTGGTGGCACTTGCTCGAACAAGCCGGCAAACCGGATGCCAATGCATGTCGCGCAAAAGTGTGCAGCGGTTTTGCGCGACATGCATAAACACAAGAACCTGAAGCGCGTCGCATGAGGCCGGTCGAACGCAACGCGCCTTAGGCATCTCATTCTTCGGCGATGATAAACTCTTCGATCTTCTCCGCTGGCAGCCCGGCCTGGACGGCGATGCGCCGGGCGAGTTCGGCGGCGGCGGCGCGCGGGCGCCCCAGCGGCCGGTCGAGCCAGTAAGATATCGGGCTTAGCGCACTGCGCTCGTCTACGGCGACGATGCGGCCCGATTTCAATTGGTCCACCGTCAACGGCGGACGTGCCAGCGCAATACCGAGCCCGTGCGCGGCGGCGTCGAGCACGAGGTTGTAGTCCTCGAAACGGCGGTCGTGCGGCCGCGGCCGATAGTCCGTCTCCTGCGCCGCAAACCAGGCGCGCCAGGCCGAAGCGTCGGAATCATTGATCACCGGAAATTCGAGCAGTCGGGCGGGATCTCCGCGACCGATCTGCCTGGCCAATTCCGGCGAGGCGACAGGGAACACATATTCTTCGAAAAGCTGTACCGAGATCCGGCCCGGAATGCGGCCGCGCCCGCAGCGGATCGACAGGTCGATGCCCTCGTCGGCAAGATCGCCCTGGCGGATGTCGACGTCGAGCACTATACGCAGCTTGGACGGGTGGTTCTCCAGCGCCGCCATGCGCGGCATCAGCCACAGCCCGCTGACCGAAGGGATCGAGGTCAGCCGCACCACCGCCGTGCCGCGCGGCTCGACCCAACGGTCCGAATTGCTGGCGATCAGGGCAAAGGCTTCGGTGGTGCGCAGATGCAGGCGATTGCCTTCGACGGTCAGCGAGACGCCGCGCGCGCCGCGATCGAAGACTTTCAGCCCAAGCCAGCCCTCGAGCTTGGCGATCTGCCGGCTGACGGCGCCGTGGGTGATGTTGAGCTTCTCGGCCGCCGCCGAAAAGCTGCCGGTCCGAGCCGCGGCGTCGAAGGCGCGCAGCGTTTCGAGCGGCAGCATCGGGTCTAAGCTGTGATCCATAGTCACAGGTGATCCTCGATTTGTTCGTTTGTCAACCGACCCGCAATAGCGTTTCTCTACTTCATGGCATTGGATCGCGAGGACACCCAGATGAGCGCTTACACCGGCACGTTGAATACGACACAGCGCATGGATGCCACGGCTGCCATCGCGGTGGCGCTGACGGTGGTCGGCTGGGCCTCCGCCTTTCCGGCGATCCGCGCCGGCCTTGCCGCTTTCGGGCCGCTGGAACTTGGCGCGCTGCGCTTTGCCATCGCCGCGGTTCCGGCGGCGATCTTCCTCGCGGTCAAGCGGCCGGCGCTGCCCAGGCTCGATGAACTCTGGCGCTTTGTCTTCGGTGGTGCCGTCTTCGTCGCACTCTACACGGTGATGCTCAATTTCGGCGAGCTGACCGTTTCGGCCGGTGCGGCCGGCTTCATCATCAATGTCAGCCCGATCTTCACCGCCATCATGGCCATGGCGCTGCTCGGCGAACGCTTCTCGGGCCTGGCCTGGGCCGGCACATTCCTGTCCTTCGCCGGTATCGGGATCATCGCCATGGGCGAGGGGCAAGGGCTGCATTTCAACAGCGGTGCGCTGCTTGTCCTCGGCTCGGCGCTGTGCTCGGCCGTCAACACCATCGTCCAGAAGCCGCTGTTTGGTCGCCACCACCCGCTGACGATCTCGGCCTCGAACATGGTGCTTGGCGCGCTCTGCCTGTCGCCGTTCCTGCCGAGCGGTCTGGCGCAAGCGGCGGTCGCCGACACCGCCGGGCTCGGCGCCGTCATCTTTCTCGGCATCGTGCCCAGCCTCATCGCCTACGCTGCCTGGGCAACAGCACTTTCCCGACTGCCCGCGGCGCGTGCCTCGAACTTCCTCTATCTGGTGTCGCCGATGGCGACGCTGATCGGCTTCTTTTGGCTGGGCGAGGTGCCGACGCTGCTTGGCATCTTCGGCGGCGCGCTGGCGCTAGGCGGCGTCATCGTGGTGAATTTGAAGAGATGAGCAAAGGGTTTGGGGCTGTGCCTGACTCGAAAAGAGCCGCTGTACAGCGGCTCTTTTCGTACCCCCACCCCGCTGCTTCGCAGCGACCCTCCCCACAAGGGGGAGGTAAGCTCCTCGCGAGGCGCCCGCGGCTAATCTCCCTACCTCCCCCTTGTGGGGAGGTCGGACCGAAGGTCCGGGTGGGGGCTGCGCCCTGCGAGTTTCTTATCGCCTGCCAAACAGCCTCTCGATATCCGCGAGCTTGAGCTCGATATAGGTCGGGCGGCCATGGTTGCAGGTGCCGGAGCCCGGCGTCGCCTCCATCTGGCGCAGCAGCGCGTTCATCTCTTCCGGTTTGAGCAGGCGGCCGGAACGCACCGAGCCGTGGCAGGCCATGGTCGCGGCTATTTTGTCCAGCCGCTCCTTCAGCGTGTCGACCGTATCGTTGTCGGCGATCTCGTCGGCGAGATCGCGCACCAGCTGCTGGACGTTGGTCTCGCCGAGCATCGACGGCGTCTCGCGCACCGCGACGGCGCCGGGGCCGAAGCGCTCGATGCCGAGGCCGAAGCGGGCCAGCGTCTCGGAGTGGATGGCAAGCCGTTCGGCGTCTTCTTCCGGCAGATCGACGATCTCGGGCAGAAGCAGCATCTGCGACGGCACCGCGCGTGAGTGGAGGGCGTTCTTCAAGGCCTCGTAGACCAGCCGCTCATGCGCCGCATGCTGGTCGACGATGACAAGCGAATCCCTGGTCTGGGCGACGATATAATTCTCGTGCACTTGCGCGCGCGCCGCGCCCAGCGCCGTGCCGAGCAGCGTTTCCGCGGCTTCGTTTTGCCCGGCGCGCGCGTCGGCACTTTGGAGTGGCCCGGCGTCGAAGGCCGTCTGCTCGTCCTCGCCGAACCCGTCGCCCATATCGAGCGGCCGCTGTGGCGACCGGGCAGCATCGAACCCGGCAAAGCCCAATGCCCGATAGGCGGCCTCGTAGCTGCGGTGACCGTTGGCCGGCCCGCCATGCGCATAGGATGCGGCGCCTGGCCGGAACGCCGCCATCATGCCGGCGGCCCCTGTGGTGGCGGCGCGGATGCCGGCATTGGCCAGCGCTTCGCGGATAGCGCCGACGATCAGCCCGCGCACCAGCCCCGGGTCGCGGAAGCGCACGTCTGCCTTGGCCGGATGGACGTTGACGTCGACGATCGCCGGATCGAGCGTCAGGAACAGCACGGTGACGGCATGGCGGTCGCGCGGCAGCACGTCGGCGAAGGCGCCGCGAATGGCGCCGGCGATCAGTTTGTCACGCACCGGGCGGCCGTTGACATAAGCGTATTGCTGCAGCGCGTTGGCGCGGGTGAAGGAGGGGACCGAGACATGGCCGGCGAGATGCACGCCGTCCCGCATCGCGTCGATGGCGATCGCATTGTCCGGAAAGTCGGCGCCCATCACCTGTGCCACCCGGCGCAGCCGGCCTTCCGGGCTGTCGTCGGTCGCCGGCAGTTCCAGCGTCGAGCGGTCCGGGCCGGCCAGGGTGAAGCGCACGGCGGGAAAGGCGATGGCGATGCGCTTGACCACGTCGCCGATGGCCGAGCTTTCGGCGCGCTCGCCCTTCATGAATTTGAGCCTTGCGGGCGTGGCGAAGAACAGGTCGCGCACCTCAACCGTGGTTCCGCGATTGGCCGCCGCCGGCCTGACCGCGGAGACGCGGCCGCCGTCGATGCCGATCTCGGCGGCGTTTTCACTGGACGCGGTGCGCGAGCGGATCGACAGCCGCGCCACCGAGCCGATCGAAGGCAAGGCCTCGCCGCGGAAGCCGAGCGAGCGGATGTCGTGAATGTCGTCGGCGAGCTTGGAGGTGCAATGGCGCGCAATCGCCAGCGCCAGTTCGTTTTCCGGAATGCCCAAGCCGTCGTCGCTGACCAGGATAAGATTCAGCCCGCCGCCGGCGGTGACGATCTCGACTCTGGCAGCACCGGCATCGAGCGCGTTCTCGACCAGTTCCTTGACCACGCTTGCCGGACGCTCGATGACTTCGCCGGCGGCGATCTGGTTGATCATCGTTTCGGAAAGCTGGCGGATCGGCATGGGGCACTATAGGCGGATTCGTGGTCGATGCGGGAGGGCGGAATTGAGGAAATCCACGCAGCCGACCGCGGCCGTGCACTTCAACTCATGAGCTTGGGCAGCGCTGCCGACAGTGCATCGACGGCAAGGCGGACTTTCATCGGCAGATGAGGCGTCTGCAACCACAGGGCATGAACGTCGTAGAGAAACCGGGATTGTTCCGGCAACAGCGGGACAAGTGCGCCGGCCTGGATGCGCTGGCGAACCATCCAGTATGGCAGCCACGCGAGCCCCATGCCGGCGGCCGCGGCATCGGCGATGGCATCGAGATCGTCGAGCCGCAATCTGCTGACGGGCCGGATCTCCATCGCGGGGTGGCCATTGCGCGGAAACAGCCACGGCTGAACGGCACGCCCGGAACGGCGGTAGATGATCGCGTGATGGCTGCCGAAGTCATCTATTTCATGTGGCTCGCCGTGCCGGTCGAGATAGGACGGCGACGCGCAGACGACCATGTGCTGGCGCGCGATGCGACGCGCCATTACCCCGGCCTGGTCCTCCAGGTCGCCCGTTCTAATGGCAAGATCGCAGCCGTCTTCGGCGAGGTCGGCGAGGGTGTCGCTGAACGACAGGTCAAGTTCCAGCGCCGGATATTGCTGCGCAAGCCCGAACAGGATCGGGGCAACGCAGCGCCGGCCGAAATGCACCGGCATGAGGACACGCAGTTTTCCGCGCGGTTCGGCAAGCTGGTCGGCGGCGAGTGCATCCGCGGCCTCCGCTTCGGCAAGCACCAGCCGGCAGCGTTCATAATAGGCGCGCCCGAAATCGGTCAGGCTTTGGCGACGCGTGGTCCGATTGATGAGGCGCACGCTCAGGCGCTCCTCGAGAAACCGGACATGCTTGCCGACCATCGGCCCGGACAGATCGAGAGCCGCCGCCGCGGCTGCGAACGAGCCCAGGTCGACGGCTTTGACGAACACGGCCATGCTCGTAAGGCGATCCATATTCAAAACCTATAGTTTCTGCTGATCTACTCAAGCGACTATTTATCCGCCTGATGAGCGCTGGCATAGCTGATTCAGTTCAAATATTTTGGAGTTGTGACCGATGGCACGTGTCGTTCGCTTTCATGAGCTCGGTGGTCCCGAGGTCCTGCGCATCGAGAATGTTGACACGCCTGCGCCCGCGAGCGGTGAGATTCAGATACGCGTCAAGGCGTTGGGCATAAACCGCGCCGAGGCGCTGCTGCGTTCGGGGACCTACATCCAGACCGCGCCGTTGCCTTCCGGTCTTGGGCTCGAGGCGGCGGGTATCGTCGAGATGGTCGGCGAAGGCGTGGACGGGTTTGCGCCGGGCGATGCCGTCAGCATCGTGCCGCCATTGTCGATGGTCCGCTGGCCTGCCTATGGTGAGATTGCCACATATCCCGCCGAGCTCGTCGTCAAGCACCCGCCATCGCTGAGCTGGGAAGAGGCCGCCGCCGCGTGGATGCAATATCTCACGGCCTACGGTGCGCTGATCGACATTGCCAACCTCCAAAGCGAGGACTTTGTTGTCATTACCGCGGCCTCGAGCAGCGTCGGACTTGCCGCGATCCAGATCGCCAACATGATTGGCGCGACCCCGATCGCGGTCACACGGACATCTGCCAAGAAGCGGGCTTTGCTTGAGTTCGGCGCGGCCCACGTCATCGCCTCGGCAGAGGAGGACCTGGAAGCCAGGCTGAAGCGAATCGCCGGCCCGGACGGCGTGCGCGTGGTGTTCGACGCGGTTGGCGGGCCGATCTTCGAGCCTCTGACGGCAGCGATGGCACGGGATGGCATTCTCATCGAATATGGCGGCTTGAGCCCCGACCCGACCCCCTTTCCGCTACCTGCAGTGCTGGCCAAGACGCTGACGCTGCGCGGCTATCTCGTCCATGAGATCGTGCGCGATCGGGTCCGGCTGCAGGCCGCCAAGGCGTTCATCCTTGACGGACTGAGCTCGGGTTCGCTGAAGCCGGCAATCGCCAGAACCTTTCCGTTCGACCAGATCGTCGAGGCGCACCGTTATCTCGAATCGAACGAACAGTTCGGCAAGATCGTCGTGACCGTTTGACCGGGCATTTATCGGCCTCACGCCTGCGCCGCCAGCCAGTCCCGCACCTTGCGGGCGTTGTCGCTGAGTTCGCGGTTCTTCGACCAGATGACATGAAAGCCCTTGCCGGTCGTCATCGTGTGGCCGGTGACGCGCACCAGCAGCCCTGATGCCAGCAGCCGCTCGGCGAGGTGACCCCAGCCGAGCGCGATGCCTTGCCCTTCCATGACTGCCTGGATCACCAGCGCATAGTCGTTGATGCGCAAGCCGCGTCCAGCATCGGCGATGTCGACACCGGCCGAGGCGAACCATTCGTCCCAGCTCGCGGCCTCGCGAAACGGCTCTTCAAGATGGATAAGGCGGTGCGATTGAAGGTCCGCGACACGCTCCGGCAGCCCGAACCGGGCCACATAACTAACGCCGGCAACGGGGAATATCACTTCATCGGCCAGCGGCAGCGAATGATAATCCGGCCATTCCCTGGGCTCGCCGCCGCGGACGCCGAGCGGGATGTCTTCGGCGATGATGTCGAGATCGCGGTCGGCGGTCTGGATGCGCAGGTCGATGCCCGGCAATGCGTCGCGAAACTGCTGCAGGCGCGGCATCATCCAGAACGAGGCGAAGGCGGTCGAGGCCGCGAGCGTCACATGCGCGCCGACGGCGATCTGGCGCAGATCCTCCGCCGACTTGCGAATGTGCGACAGGCCGAGCGAGACGTCGGCATGGAAGCGGTCGCCGGCCTCGGTCAGGCTGACTTGCCGGTGGCGGCGCTGGAATAGTTTGGCGCCGAGCTGCTCTTCGAGCCCACGGATCGCATAGGAGACGGCAGCCTGCGTCATGCCGAGCTCGCGCCCGGCGGCGGTAAAGCTCGACAGCCGCCCGGCGGCCTCGAAAACGATCAGGCTGCCGGCCGACGGCAGCAGGTGGCGCAAGCTTCGCATAAGCTGAGCTTATACAAGAGATCAGGATTTTCCAGCGTCACAGCCGCATTTTGTCTGGCTAGATTGGTCACCAACAGGAATATGGAGCCTTCATGAACGCACCGGCCGTTGAAGTGAGCGAACACACCAACCGCCGCAGCGGCGGCCGCCTGGGGCGCAAGGCGCTGCGGGGCGCACCCATAGCGTCGTTTCCAACCCTGGTCCGCCAGATTCCCGTCTATCAGATGGTTCCGGACGAAGCGGTTGAGCTGATCCACCAGGAGTCGCTCTCCATCCTCGAAGAAGTCGGATGCGAGTTCCGCGACGACGAGGCGATCGCAATGTGGAAGGCGGCGGGCGCCGATGTCTCGGAGACAAGGGTCCGGATCGACCGCGCCCTGCTGATGGAGCTCATCTCAAAGGTCCCGTCGGAGTTCACGCTCAATGCGAGGAATCCCCAGCGTTCCGTACGTGTGGGTGGCAACAACTCCATCTTCGTGCCGATGTACGGGGCGCCTTACGTGCGCGACCTCGACAACAACAGGCGCTACGGCACACTCGCCGACCTCAACAATTTCCACAAGCTCGCCTACATGGCGCCGGCGCTGCATTCGTCGAGCTCGATCATCTGCGAGCCGATGGAAATCGCGGTGCCGAAACGTCACCTCCACATCATCCATTCGGCGCTGAAGCACTCCGACAAGCCGTTCATGGGCATCGTGACCTCCAAGGATCGAGCCGAAGACACGATGGCGATGGCAGGCATCGTGTTCGGCGAGGACTATGTCCGCGACAACCCGGTCCTGGTGTCGATCACCAACTGCAATTCGCCGCTGGTGTGGGACGCCACCATGCTGGACGCGATGAAAGTCTATGCGCGCCACAACCAGCCGCTGATCCTCGCCCCCTTCGCCCTTTGCGGCGCCTCGACTTCGGCCTCTGCCGTCGGTGCGGTCGCGCAGGTCAATGCCGAAGCGCTGGCGGGCGTCGCGTTCACACAGCTCCTGCGTCCGGGTTCGCCGCAGATCTACGGACAGTTCATGGTGACGGTCGACATGAAGACCGGCGCTCCCATGGGCGGCACGCCGGAGGCGGCCCAGATGATGTATCTCATGGGCGCGCTGGCGCGGAAGTATCGTCTGCCGTGGCGCACGTCCGGTTTCCATGTCGGCTCGAAGCTGAACGACGCCCAGGCGGGCTACGAGGCGAACATGCTGATGCATGCCGCCATCCTTGCCGGCGCCAACTACATCTGGCACTCCGCCGGTTGGCTCGAGGCCGGCCTGACCTGCGGCTATTCGAAATTTGCCACCGACTGCGAGCAGCTTGTCGGCTGGTACAAATATGCTGGCGGGCTGCCATTCGACGATTTCAAGGAGGCTATGGCGGCTATCCGCGAGGTCGGACCGCAGGGCCATTTCCTCGGCACCCAGCACACGCTTGAACATTTCGAGTCCGCCTTCTTCATACCGAGCATCATGGACTTCAATTCGTTCGAACAGTGGAAGGCGGAAGGAGCAAAGGACCACGACACCCGCGGCCGCGAGAAAGCGCGCAACATGCTCGCCGATTATGAGGAGCCGAAGCTCGATGAGGGCATCGCCGATGGTCTCAAAGATTTGATTGCGCGGCGCGAGGAGAAACTGCCGGACAGCGTTAGTTGATCACGGGCGAAGACCCGATGCGAACCATAAGGGAGGAAAAAATGACACTCTTCAGAAGCAACGGCGATCGCGTACCGAGCGCCATCGAAGCAATGGCCAGCGAGGCGCGCGCCGGTCGCGTCGACCGGCGGGAGTTTCTGGCCCTGGCAAGCGCTTTCGGCGCATCGGCGGCCCTTGCCTACGGCATGATTGGACTTGCCGTGCCGGAGCGGGCTTTGGCTGAAGAGCCGAAGAAAGGCGGAACGCTGCACGTTTCGATGTCGGTGAAGGCGCAAAAGGACACGCGCACCTACGACTGGGTGGAACTTGCGAACATTTCACGCTGCTGGCTCGAGCCGCTTGTCCGCTACACCCGCCAGTTCACATTCGAGCCGGTTCTGCTCGAAAGCTGGGAGGTCAACGACGACGCCACCGAATACGTGCTGCATGTGCGCAAGGGCATCGCCTGGAACAACGGCGATGCTTTCAACGCCGATGACGTGGCCTACAATCTGACGCGCTGGTGCGAGAAGGCTGCCGCCGGCAATTCGATGGCCGCGCGCGTCGGTGCGCTGATCGATGCAAAGACCGGCAAGGCCAGGGAAGGGGCGATCACCAAGGTCGACGACAACACGGTGAAGCTGAAGCTGAACGAGCCGGACATCTCGCTGATCCCGAACTTCACCGACTATCCGGCGCTGGTGGTCCATCGCAACTTCGACGCCGACGGCGCCAATCCGATCGAGAAGCCGATTGGCACCGGGCCGTTCGAACTGGTGTCTTATGCGGTCGGCCAGAAAGCGGTCGTCAAGCGTCGTGAAAATGGCAAATGGTGGGGCGGTGAAGCGCTTCTCGACGGCGTCGAATTCATCGACTACGGAACCGATTTCAACGCCTCGATAAATGCATTCGACTCCGGCGAAATCGACCTCAACTTCGAGACGCCGGCCGACTTCATAGACATTCTCGACAAGATGGGGCTGGTCAAATCGGAGGTCGCGACAGCGACCACGCTCGTCGCCCGGACCAACATCACGAACAAGCCCTATGACGACAAGCGGGTTCGCAACGCCCTCCAGATGGCCGTCGACAACAAAGCGGTGCTCGAACTTGGCTACGCCGGGCGAGGCACTGTTGGTGAAAACCACCACGTCAGCCCGATTCATCCGGAATACTACGCGCTGCCCAAGAAGACACGCGACGCCGCGGGCGCCAAGAAGCTTATGGCCGATGCCGGGCAAGACGACTTCGAGCATGAACTGATCACCGTCGAGGACGATTGGCAAAAGAACACCGGCGACGCTATTGCCGGCCAGTTGCGCGATGCCGGGATCAAGGTGAAGCGCACCGTGCTGCCGGGGTCGACCTTCTGGAACGACTGGACGAAATACCCCTATTCGATGACCATCTGGTACATGCGCCCGCTTGGCGTACAGGTGTTGGCGCTCGGCTATCGCACCGGCGAGGCCTGGAACGAAACCGGCTACTCGAACCCTGATTTCGACGCCAAGCTCAAGCAGGCTCTTTCGCTCATCGACGTGGAAAAGCGCCGCGAGGTCATGAAGGACATCGAGCAGATCCTGCAGGATTCGGGCGTCATCATTCAACCGTTTTGGCAGAAGCTGTTCAGCCACATGAACGAGAAGGTGAAGAACTACGGTGTCCACCAAACCTTCGAGATGGATCTCCAGAATGTCTGGCTGAACGCCTGAGTTGCCAGCAGAGGACGCGTTGCAGGATTTCATGGACCGCAAGAAAGCCGACGGGCAAGATGCGTGGTACTGATAGCTTCCGTCAGTGAACAATCGGGGACACCCATGAAACTGCCACTTTTTGTTGCCGCGCTTTCGATGGCCGTGCCGGCGGCCGCGTTTGCCGGCCCTGCTGCCAACGCCGTGAAGTTCTTTTATGTCCCGTCGGTCAAATTCGAGGCCGATGCGCAATATCGCGACCGCTTCACCGCGCCGGTGACGAAACTGTTCGAACTGAACGACAATGCGGCAAAGAACCATCCGGATGAAGTTCCCTGCATCGACTTCGCCCCTGGTCTCGATGCGCAGGACTATGACGAGAAGACCGTGGCCAAGACGCTGACGCTGGCCGAAACGCTGGATGGCGACAGCGCCGAGGTGACGGCGACGTTCAACCTTTTCCCGGAAGGCGATGATTCCAAACGCGAAATGGTCTGGTCGTTGAAGAAGATCGACGGCCAGTGGAAGGTCGCCGACATTACCTCGAAGACCAGCGGCTGGACGCTGAGTGTGCTCGAATGCCTGGCCGGGCAGCCTCCGGAGTGACGCCGTGCTTCGCTGCCATCCCTGGATTTTGGCGACTGCGTGCCTGCTGGCCGGATTGAGCAGCGCCGCCGCTCAGGGCCTGTTCGGCGCGCCGCCCGCAAACGCGCCGGCCGACAGTGCGGCACCTCCGCCGGCAGTGTTGCCGCCGGCAGAAAACGCGCCGGCCGCACCCGTGCAGCCGGGCTCGCCGACTGCGGTGGTGAAGCCGTTCTACGAGCATGCCGGGCTCGAGGTCGATCCGGCTCAGCGGGGCCATTTCACCGACCCGGCAAAGTCGGTGCTCGACAAGAGCGACGCGCTGCGGAAGTCGGGGCAGGGCGAGTGCCTCGATCCCAACATGGCGCTCGACAATTCCGAATACGACAAGGCGGAGATCGACAAGAGCCTGAAGACCATCGAAGCGGTCAAGGGCGACGAGGCCAAGGTCGTCGTCGCCTTCGTCGCCGCCGGCAACCCGCATCGGCTGGAATGGAAGTTCAAAAAAATCGACGGCGACTGGAAGATATCGGACCTGCTCTCGGTGACCGGCGAATGGGCGCTAAGCCAATACCAGTGCGAGTGAGAACGGAATCGATGAAGATCACCAACATCCGCGTCACCCACGTCAACGTCCCGCTCGATGCTCCGTTCTGGTGGACGGCTGGTCTCTACGGCGGCGCGTCGAAATCGATCATCGAGGTCGAGACGGACGAAGGCGTGGTCGGACTGGGCGAGGCGCCATGGTGGCATTTCGGCGAGGTGATCAAGGCCGAGATCGCGCCGGCGCTGATTGGCGCCGATCCGCTCGACATCGCCGACTGCGAGGCGCGCTGCGTGCCGCCCTGGCAGATTACCGCCAACACCGGCGAGAATGCAGCCACGGTGGCGTTCGGCGCCGTCGAACTGGCGCTGTGGGATATAAGAGGCAAGGTCTTCGGCATGCCGCTCTACAAGCTGCTCGGCGGCGCGGTGCGCAAGGACATTCCGTTTTCGGAATATTTCGCCTTTCGCCCCGCTCAAGGCGGAGCCGGCGGCGAGATGACCGCCGAAGCGATCGTCGACTACTGTCTCGGCATGCGAGAACAGCACGGCTCGACGATCTTCGAGGGCAAGCTGATCATGGGCGATCCCGAGCTCGAGATCAGGACAGTGCGCATGCTGCGCGAGGCGCTTGGCGATAAAGCGCAGATCAAACTCGATTCCAACATGCAGTGGTCGCTGACCACAGCGCGCTGGGTGCTGCGCGAGATCGAGCCGTTCAACATCCGCAACTACGAGGATCCGGTCGCGACCTTCGAGGAGATGGCTGCGCTGCGCCAGCATTCGCGCATTCCGTTCTCGACGCACATCCCGGATCTCAGACGGGCAGTCGCGCTCGGTGCGCCGGATTACTTCGTCTGCAATTTCGCAGCACTCGGCGGATTGTCGAAAACTCTGAAATTCATTGCCGCCTGTGAGGCGATGGGCAAGGGGTTCTGGTGCTATTCGAACGATCTCGGCATCATGACATCGGCTTATCTGCACGTCGTGGCGGCAACGCCATGGATCACCGAGGCGTCGCAATCCCTGTTTCGCTGGCAGATCGGCGACGTGATCAAGGACGGCCCGTTCAAACAGATCGCCAACACGGTGCGCGTGCCGGAAGGTGACGGGCTGGGTGTCGAGCTCGCCCCGGCGGCAATGAAACGCTGGTCAGCACACTTCGCCGAACACGGGCCGATGCACCATTTCAGCGATCCGAACAGTCCCGGCCGTTACCGGCGGCTGCCGCTCAACTGATGCGAAGTGCACGTGACCGATCGATGAGAAGAGGTCCTGTCGTGGTTGCTTTATTCGCGGCGGTTTGCGTCCTGGCCTGCGCTGTCACCTGGGAGGCAGGAAGCCGCGCGGTGGCCCGCGTGCCTCAGCAAAGCTTCACGCTGCCTGTGGGGTTAGAGGTGGAGCGCATCGTTCTGAAGCAAGAGGGCGCGCCCGATCTTGCCGGTTGGGTGGCGGATCGGCAGGACAGTTGCGGAACAATCGTGCTGTTACACGGACGCGGTTCAAACAAGCTGGCCATGGTTCCAAGAGCGAAGCTGCTTTTCGAAAGCGGCTACTCGATCGTGCTGTTCGATCTGTCGGGACATGGCGAAAGCGGCGGCGATATCAGAGGCTTTGGTTACATCGAACGGCAGGACGCCAGCCGCATCCTCGCCTTTGCGCGGCAACGCTTCGCCGGTCGCAAGGTGGCGGCCATCGGCTCGTCGCTCGGTGCGGCTGCTTTTGTATTTGGCGCTCAGCAGGAGCATGCCGATGCCTATGTCCTGGAGCAGCTCTACGCGACTTTGCTGGAAACCACGGCGTTGCGAGCGCCCTTGCCTATGTTGCGCGACGTACAGGCGACCATCCTCTTGGCGCAGATGCAGCTCCGCCTTGACTTCGGGGTAGATGATGTCAGGCCGGTCGATCGCATCGGCGCGATTGATCGGCCGATATTGCTGCTAGGTGGCAATTCGGATCCGTTTGTCGCTCGCAGCCAGACACTGGCGTTGAAAGATGCGGCAGGCGCTGACGCAAAGCTGGTCTGGTTCGACGGCGCGCGGCATGTTGATCTCTATCGCTATGACCAACAGCGGTACCGCGACGCGGTGATGCCTTTCCTGGAGACTAACCTGTGCCGGACCGGGATCAGGTGAGCCGCTTCGTCCGATTAGCCGCGTCCGCGATAGGGTGCAACCCCTGTGTCGGGCAGCCACACACCTTCCGGCGGTGCGCCGGTCTGCCAGAACACGTCGATCGGAATGCCGCCGCGCGGATACCAGTAGCCGCCGATGCGCAACCACAATGGCTTGGTCGCGGCGATGATGCGGCGGCCGATCATCACCGTGCATTCTTCGTGGAAGGCGCCATGGTTGCGAAACGAGGTCATGAACAGCTTGAGCGACTTCGATTCCACCAGCAGCGCATCGGGTGCGTAGTCGATGACGATATGGGCGAAGTCCGGCTGGCCGGTGACCGGGCAGAGCGAAGTGAATTCCGGGCAGGTGAAGCGAACGATGGCCGGCGGGCCGTCGCCGCGCGAAAACGGCACGGTTTCCAGGACTGCCGCTTCAGGGCTCTGTGGCGCCTCGACGTTGGTGCCGAGCTGGGTGAGGTTTTTCGTATCGGTCATGAGCAGGTTCCTTGCTGCATGTCGCCCAAAACTGTGCAGCGGATTTGGGACGGCGACATGCGTAAAAACAAAATTTGCCGCTCATTAGCACAATTTGAAACAGCAGGAAGACGATGACCAGCAACGATCCGCTTCTCCAGCCCTATCAGCTCAAGCATCTGACGCTGAAGAACCGGGTGATGTCGACCAGCCATGAGCCGGCCTATTCCGAGGACGGCATGCCGAAAGAGCGCTACCGGCTCTATCATGCCGAAAAGGCCAAGGGCGGCATGGCGCTGACCATGACCGCCGGTTCGGCGATCGTCTCGCGCGACAGCCCGGCCGCTTTTGGCAATCTGCATGTCTATGACGACCGCATCGTGCCATGGCTCGCCGAGCTTACCGATGCCTGCCACGAGCACGATTGCAAGGTGATGATACAGATCACCCATCTCGGCCGCCGCACCGGTTGGAACAAGGCCGACTGGCTGCCCGTCCTGTCGGCTTCGCCGGTGCGCGAACCGGCCCATCGTGCCTTTCCCAAGACTATCGAGGACTGGGATATCGAGCGCATCGTCGCCGACTATGCGGCGGCGGCGCAGCGCTGCCAGGCTGCCGGCCTCGACGGCATCGAGTTCGAAGCCTACGGCCATCTGATGGACGGTTTCTGGTCGCCGGCCACCAACCAGCGCGACGACGATTTCGGCGGCTCGCTCGACAACCGGCTGCGCTTCACCGGAATGGTGCTCGACGCAGTGCGTGCCGCGGTCGGCGAAAAGTTCGTCGTCGGCATCCGCATGGTCGCCGACGAGGATTTCGAGAAAGGTCTGTCGAAACAGGAGGGCGTCGAAATCGCCAGGCGGCTGGCCGGCTCCGGCAAGGTCGATTTCCTGAACATCATCCGTGGCTCGATCGAGACCGATGCGGCGCTGACAAAAGTCATCCCGGTGACCGGCATGCGCTCGTCGCCGCATCTCGACTTTGCCGGCGAGATCAGGGCGGCGACGAAATTCCCGACCTTCCATGCGGCGCGGATTTCCGACGTCGCCACCGCGCGTCACGCCATCGCCACCGGCAAGCTCGACATGGTCGGCATGACGCGCGCCCACATCGCCGACCCACACATCGTCAGGAAGGTCATGGAAGGCCGCGAGCACGAGATCCGGCCTTGCGTCGGCGCCACCTATTGCCTCGACCGCATCTATGAGGGCGGCGAGGCGCTGTGCATCCACAATGCGGCGACGGGCCGCGAGGCTGATATCCCGCATATTATTCCGAAAACCGAGGGACCGAAGCGGAAGGTGGTCGTCGTCGGCGCCGGCGCCGGCGGGCTGGAGGCGGCGCGCGTCGCCGCCGAGCGCGGGCACCAGGTGACGGTGCTGGAAGCATCGAGCCAGGCCGGCGGCCAGGTGCGGCTGGCAACGCAGAACCCGCGCCGCAAGGAATTGATCGGCATCATCGATTGGCGTCTGGCCGAGCTCGACCGGCTCGGCGTCGAGATCCGTTACGACAAATGGGCGGAAAAGGACGATGTGCTGGCGCTGTCGCCCGACGTGGTGGTGATCGCCACCGGCGGGCTGCCGCAGAACCCGCCTCTGACGGCGGGCGACGATCTCGTCACCTCGAGCTGGGATATCATGGCCGGCAGCATCAAGCCGGCCGAGAATGTACTGCTCTATGACGACAATGGCGGCCATCAGGGCATGGGTGCCGCCGAACTGATCGCCAATAGCGGCGCCAGGCTGGAGCTGGTCTCACCAGAGCGCTTCTTCGCCCCGGAAATGGGCGGCATGAACCATGTGCCCTACATGCGCGCCTTCCAGGAAAAGGGGGTCACGGTGACCATCAACACACGGCTGCGCTCGGTGCGGCGCGAAGGCAACCAGCTGATCGCCGAGCTCGCCTCCGACTTCGCCGATGGCTGGCGCGGCGAGCGGCGGGTCGACCAGGTGGTGGTCGAGCACGGCACGCTGCCGCTCGACGATCTCTACCTGGCGCTGAAGCCGCTGTCGAAGAACGCCGGCGCGATCGATTACGAAAAACTGGTCAATGGCGGCGACATCTTTCCGGTGCGCAATCCGCAGAGTGGTTTCGTGCTCTTCCGCATCGGCGATGCAGTAGCCTCGCGCAACATCCACGCCGCCATCTATGACGGCATCAGGTTCGGCTTGCGGATCTGAGGAATATTGATTGGTGGCGCGCAGCCGAACCTCCGTACGGAGAGCCACCAGGCACGTCGGTCCGATCTGCGCGCCGCGCACGCCGCCGGCTATCGCCGGGCACCGTACGATCTTGCGATTGCGGCAGGACGCTCAAAACATCCTGGCGGTGGCCATGCAGAACACGGTGATGACCAGCAGGCCGCCAGCGATGCGTTCGCCTTTTGTCATCTTGGCGCGCAATTGGGTTTGCTTCGCCGCATCAGCGCCGGCCAACTGCCTGCTGGCGGAACCCACCAGCGCGCCCTGAACCCCGGCGGCGATTA
The DNA here is from genome assembly GCF_040320025.1 of Mesorhizobium sp. M0808. Taxonomy (NCBI): domain Bacteria; kingdom Pseudomonadati; phylum Pseudomonadota; class Alphaproteobacteria; order Hyphomicrobiales; family Phyllobacteriaceae; genus Mesorhizobium; species Mesorhizobium sp. M0808. Next base: position 58,484 of record NZ_JAMYOX010000013.1, on the reverse strand, counting down.
ACGCCGTCAAGATGCCCAGCGCCAAGACCTTCTCCATCGAGCCGAAAGAGCCGTTGTGGAAGAAATACCACAGCAGCAAGCCCGTGAGGAAAACCACGCCGGCTGCGCCCATTTGCGGCCGGAAGAAACGTTCCGCTCTGATCTCCGGTTCGCGGGCGACCGCGATGGTGGTGCCGGCCCAGAACACGCCCGCCATGACGTGAAGGCCGAGGACGATGATGTAGACATATTGCATGACCGCATTTCCTCTCTTGCCCACCGCTAGTCATATTGATAGATATCAAATGATTAGATGTCAACGCATAAGCTCGAGCCGGTTCCATAGGCTTTGCCCTTGTTCTAGTGTCGGATCATGACGCCCTTTGACCGCCCGCCGATCGGGATGAATCTCGCGCGCACCGCCAAGCTGGTTGCGCAGGCTTTCGACGCTGCCTTGGTCGAGGCAGGCGGCACGCTGCCGGTCTGGGTCACGTTGCTGTCGGTCAAGTCGCGGGAGCTGGCCAACCAACGCGAGCTCGCCGGCATGATCGGCATCCGGGGCGCAACGCTGACCCACCACCTCAACGCCATGGAGACGCAAGGCCTGCTGATGCGCCGCCGCGATCCCGAGAACCGCCGGGTTCACCAGGTGGAGCTGACCCAAGCCGGAGAAGCGCTGTTCCTGAAATTGCGCACCGCCGCGTTAGCCTTCGACAAGCGGCTGCGGAAAGGACTGTCCGACGACAGGCTGGCAGAGTTTGCACAGGTGCTGGCCGCGCTACGGGCCAATGTCGAGGGTTAGAAATTAGGATAGGAAACGCCATGCGCGAAATTTCGCTGAAGGATGCCGGGGCTACACTCTCGGCGCTGCTCGATCCGGTCGTCGCGGGAGAACCGGCCATCATCACCCGGCACGGCCGCAAGCAGGCGGTCATTTTGTCGTTTCAGGACTACGAAAGACTGGCGCGTGTGCCCAGCTTTGGACAATTGCTGGCAGGATTTCCCGGTGATGAGGATGACCTTCCGCCTCGGCAGATCAGGTCGGTTCGCAAGGCCGAACCATGACGGATCTACGCCCGGCAGCCCTGCAGCACCGTCAGCCTGGCCTTCTTGGGCGTTCGCGCCACCAGCCATTCGCGCACGCTGTCCGGCGGCATCGGGAAAGCGATGGAATAGCCCTGCACCTGGTCGCAGCCGATCGCCATCAGCGAGTCGAGCTCGGCTTCGGTTTCAGCGCCCTCGGCAACGATCGAGATGCCGAGACCGCGGGCGAGTTCTGTGAGGGCACGCACGATCTTGGTGTTGCCGCTGTTCTCGTTGATGTTCTGGACGAAACGGCGGTCGATCTTCAGCCGATCGATCTCGTTTGGATTGACATGGCTGAGCGATGCGTAGCCGGTGCCGAAATCATCGAGCTCAAGATGGATGCCGGCGGCGCGAATGTGCCGCAGCTTTGCCGCGATACCGGTCTTCTCGTCGTCGAGGATGACGGATTCGACGATCTCCAGCGATAGTTTGTGCGCTGGCAGGCCAGCCCTCTCCAGCATGTCGAACAGGAAGACTTCGAAATCTGTCTCGCGCAGCTCCGAACCCGACACGTTGACCGCGATCCGGCCGAAGGCGATGCCTGCGCGGTTCCATTCGGCTGCTTCGTCGATCGCCGTGGCAATGACGATGCGGCCGATCTCGGGCATGAGACCGCATTTTTCCGCGATCGGAATGAACTCGCCCGGCGCGATCATGCCGCGCTCGGCATGTCTCCAGCGAACCAGAGCCTCGATGCCGCTGATGCCGCCGTCCGACAGCGAGACCTGCGGCTGGAAATAGACTTCGAACGCCTTCTCCGAGATGGCGGTCCTGATGTCGAGCTCGAGCTGCTTGCGATAATCGAGTTCGTGCCTCAGCTCCTCGGAGAAGAACGACAAGCTGCCGCCGCCCTGCTTCTTGGCGGAATACAGCGCCAGATCGGCATGGACGAGCAGATCCTGCGCATTGTCGGCGTCGACAGGGTAGACCGCAATCCCGGCACTTACGCCCGGATGAATTGTCGTGCCTCGAAAGACGATCGGCTTGTTGAGCTTGGTCAGGATGCGCCGGGCGACGGTATCGATGTTCTCGGTGCTGCCGGCGCCGTTGAGAATCATGACGAATTCATCGCCGCCGAGCCGCACGTTGAGATCCGACGTACGGCACGAATCACGCATGCGCTGCGCAGCCGCCACCAGCACATAATCGCCGGCGGCGTGGCCGAACGTGTCGTTGATCTGCTTGAACCGGTCGAGATCGAACTGCACCACGGCAACCCGTTCACGCCGTCGCTGCGCGGCATTGATCAGCGTATCGAAATGCTCGGTCAGGAAGGTGCGGTTGTGCAGGCCGGTCAGCCCGTCATGCACGGCGATAAAGGCCATGGAATTGCGCGCATCGACCAGCTCGCGCGTCCGGCGCAGGATGGCATTCGACATTGGCCTGAAAATGAAAAGCGCCACCAGCACGATGACGCCGATGGTCGAGTAGAACAATGTGCGGTTAAGATCGAGAAGTGTTTCGGATCGCTGGTCTGCAAAGGCGCTGATGCGCTGGCCAAGTGCGGCATAGCCCGACAAAGTTGCGTTGGCAACGGAAGCGTTCAGGTTGACGCGCTCCTCTCCGCCTTTGTAGCCACCATTGCCGGCCATGTTGAGCCGCGATTCGAATGACGAGATCAGGCGTTCGCCGTTGGCGATAAGCCCGACCGAGAAATAGTCGAGATGGTACGGCTTGGCGAAAAGCACGCTCTCGATCGATTTCGGATCGAACCTTGCCGGCGACGCCGGATCGGCGGCGGTCCGTTCGAGCAGCAGATCGTAGTTCTTCTCGAACTCCACCGTCGCTTGCTTGAGCGCGGTAACCAGGGCGCGCTGTTGATCGCGCTGGGCGCTGCCTGTCGCGCCGGCAAGGAAGACGATGCGTTGCGACAGGGCTTTCTGTGTGCTGACGATATCGAGCAGCGCCTGATTGTGCCGTTGGGTAGACATCACTTGTTGCAGCAGGATGAAGGAGGCCACGACCATGGCGGCTATGATCAGCAGAGCCAGCCAGTAGCCGGATTTGATCAGGAGTATGAGCCTGCCTGAAACGGCGTGCACCGGCTGCTGCGACATTTTCTGAGGCGGCCCTCTCGCCAACGAATTCTTGTGCGACAACCTTTGGCTTCAAAGTGTTAACAGGTTTGGGACGGCAGCAGGCCGGCGGCGGCGACCGTGGCGGGAAACCCGCGAAGTGGTTATTGCAATCTTTCGCGGCACCTCCGCATTTGAACATCGTTGCCTTGCCGTGCCATTGCCGCCACCGAAGCGGTCGTTTTTGCGATGGATTTTTCGCCCTCGCGGCGCGACAGTCCTCGTCGATCTCAACAGGGCCTGATCATGACCGAAGCATTCCTTTCCCACATCGACAGCGAGCTTGAAGGACTGAAATCGGCCGGCCTTTACAAATCCGAACGGGTGATAACCTCGACCCAATCGGCCGAGATCGAGGTCGGCGGCGAGAAGGTGCTGAATTTCTGCGCCAATAATTATCTCGGTCTCGCCGACAGCGCCGAACTGCGGGAAGCGGCCAAGCAGGCGCTTGACCGTTACGGCTATGGCATGGCGTCGGTGCGCTTCATCTGCGGCACGCAGGAAGAACACAAGCAGCTCGAGGCGACGATTTCTGGCTTCCTCGGCATGGAGGATACGATCCTCTACGGCTCCTGCTTCGACGCCAATGGCGGCCTGTTCGAGACGCTGCTCGGCGAGGAGGATGCGGTCATCTCCGATGCGTTGAACCACGCTTCGATCATCGACGGCGTGCGGTTGTCGAAGGCAAAGCGCTTCCGCTACGCCAACAACGACATCGCCGATCTGGAGGCGCGGTTGAAAGAGGCGAGCGACTGCCGGTTCCGGCTGATCGCCACCGACGGCGTGTTCTCGATGGATGGCATCATCGCCAATCTGAAGGGCGTCTGCGACCTCGCCGACAAATACGATGCGATGGTGATGGTCGACGACAGCCATGCAGTTGGTTTCGTCGGCAGGAATGGCCGCGGCTCGGCCGAACATTGCGGCGTCGAGGGCAGGGTGGACATCATCACCGGCACGCTTGGCAAGGCGTTGGGCGGCGCGTCGGGCGGCTACACTTCGGGCAGGAAGCAGGTGGTCGACTGGCTGCGCCAGCGCTCGCGGCCCTATCTGTTTTCCAACACGCTGATGCCGGCGATCGCCGGCGCCTCGATTCGGGTGTTCGAACTGGTCCGCAATGGCGATGCGTTGCGTCAGCGCCTATATGCCAACGCAGCGCGGTTTCGCTCCGAGATGGGCAGGCTCGGCTTTACACTGGCCGGCGCCGACCATCCTATCGTCCCGGTGATGCTGGGCGACGCGACGCTGGCGCAGGAGATGGCGGCGCGGATGCTGAAGCGCGGCATCTATGTCATCGGCTTCTCCTTCCCCGTGGTGCCGAAGGGCCAGGCGCGCATTCGCACGCAGATGTCAGCCGCCCATTCCAGCGCGGACATTGACCGTGCGGTTGAGGCGTTTTCGGATGTGGGAAGGGAATTGGGCGTGCTGAAATGACTGAAGGTTACCCTAAGTCGTGCTGGTTTTGCGGCGAGGTCATTGAAACGACCGATAGACAGGCCATCGAAGTTTCAGTTCGCAATCTTTGGACCACCGAAGACGATCCGCCAATGCAGTATTTCTTCCTGCATTCGGTCTGTGCCCTCGAAAAATTGCAAGGCAAAGAAGGGCCAAAATTTGAAGTGGATGTGTTCACGGACTTCCGCAGTTAGCTCAGAAATCGCTGGCTAGATCGAGGATTCAAGAATGTCAAACATGATGAAGGCCCTGGTCAAGGCCAAGGCCGAGCCGGGCATCTGGATGGAAGAAGTGCCGGTGCCCGAGATCGGCCCCAACGACGTGCTGATCAAGATCAGGAAGACCGCGATCTGCGGCACCGACGTCCACATCTACAATTGGGACCAGTGGGCGCAAAAGACCGTGCCGGTGCCGATGGTTACCGGCCACGAATTTGTCGGAACCGTCGCCGATTTCGGCACGGCGGTGACCGAATACAAGGTTGGCCAGCGTGTCTCCGGCGAAGGCCATATCGTCTGCGGCCATTGCCGCAACTGCCGGGCGGGCAGGGGGCATCTGTGCCGCAACACGCTCGGCGTCGGCGTCAACCGGCCGGGCGCCTTTGGCGAATACCTGGCGATTCCACAGCACAATGTCGTGCCGATCCCCGACGACGTGCCGGACGAGATCGCGGCGATCTTCGATCCCTTAGGCAATGCGGTTCACACCGCATTGTCCTTCGATCTCGTCGGCGAGGACGTGCTGGTCACCGGCGCCGGGCCGATCGGCATCATGGGCGCGCTGGTGGCGCAGTGCGTCGGCGCGCGAAAAGTGGTCATCACCGACATCAACCCGGTGCGCCTGGCACTGGCGAAAAAGCTCGGCGTCCAGCATGTCGTCGATGCGTCGAAGGAAAAGCTGCGCGACGTGATGCCGGCGCTCGGCATGACCGAGGGCTTTGACGTCGGCCTCGAAATGTCGGGTGCCGCGCCTGCCTTCCGCGACATGATCGACACTATGAACAATGGCGGCAAGATCGCCATTCTCGGCATCGCGCCGACCGGCTTCGAGATCGACTGGAACAAGGTCATCTTCAAGATGCTGCATCTGAAAGGCATCTACGGCCGCGAGATGTTCGAGACCTGGTACAAGATGATCGCGCTGGTGCAAGGCCCGCTCGATGTCAGCGGCCTGATCACGCATCGCATCGGCATTGACGACTATATTTCCGGCTTCGAGGCGATGAAGAGCGGCAATTCCGGCAAGGTGGTGATGGATTGGTAGCGCCACGCCCATTGCTGTCATGTAGGGACCGAGATGGCGGATAACGAGCACGGACGTATCATTGCTTTGGAAGCAAAGACCGTACTGCAGCCGGCCGGATTTCGGCGAAAGGGGCAGTCACGTGTCTGGATCGCTGATCGTGGCTTCTGGCTGAGTGTAGTCGAATTTCAGCCCAGCTCTTGGTCCAAAGGCACTTACCTGAACGTGGCTGTCCACTGGCTTTGGGGTTCGCTTCCGCAAACACTGACCTTCGATCGTTCTGAACGCGTCGGCGGGTTCGTTGAGTTCCAGAACTCCGCACAGTTTGTGCCCCTGGTCGGTCAAATGGCGAGGAAGGTACTCGAAATTGATCAGATTCATCGATCGATGTTCCCTTCCGTGCAGGCGACAGCCGCGATCCTCGTGAATGAATTGCAGCTTGGTGCGTACGGCGAATGGGCAGCTTTCCACGCCGGGGTGGCGGCCGGCTTGGCTGGTGACTTTGAAACGGCAAGGCGGCTGTTTGAAAGCGTTCGAAGACACGCAGCTTCGCAGGCACAGGCGCTCCTGGCCTACATCGATGATCCGGTAGAATTTCGAAGCCATGTCAAAGGCATCATTGAAGCCGAACGCGCCTATTACGGTTTAGGAGCGTTGCCTGCCGCGGTAGCCATCTGATTTCTGCGACGGTCGAACCTATGGAGGATTTCAACCCAGGGTGAGTTTTGCCTCCAGCGCCGCTACCCCACTGACAATCGCCGCCCGCTCTTCCGCACCAAGCCTCTCCAGCAGCTCCCGCTCGAACTCCTTCGCCAGCGGCACCATTTCGCGATAGGCGGCAAGCCCCGCTTTGGTCAGCGTCAGATGCTCGACGCGACGGTCTTTCTCGTCTGGCGTGCGGGTCAGCCAGCGCCGCCGCTCAAGCTCGGCCACCGCTCGCGACACCTTGGTCTTGTGCATGGCCGATTGCTCGCCGAGCGCCGTCGCCGTCATCGTGCCGTGCTGTCCAAGCCCGGCCAGTGTGCGCCATTCGGGCCGGGTCAGTCCGTGACGGTCCTTGTATATCCTTGAAAACTCGCGGCTGACGGCATCGGCAAGCCGATAGAGCCGGTAAGGCAGGAAGGATTCCAGTTCGAGGATTTCGATGGTTGGTCTTGATTGAGCAGGCTGGCGGCTCATGCCGAAAATCACCGTTGATGGTTACATTTTCAATGGTTACAAATGAAACCAGTCTGGTCAACTCAGAGCTTCCCTTCGGACGCTCCGGGACTATGAATTCGGGAGGATTCCATGACCTTTTCCTACATGCCGGGCTTCGGCAACGACTTTGAAACCGAAACCCTGCCCGGCTCGCTGCCGCAAGGGCGGAACTCGCCGCAACGGCCGGCCTATGGCCTCTATGCCGAGCAGCTTTCCGGCTCTCCTTTCACCGCGCCGCGCGGCACCAATGAGCGCTCCTGGCTTTATCGGATAAGGCCGAGCGTCAGGCACACCGGCCGCTTCAAAGCGGCGAATTATCCGCTTTGGAAAAGCGCGCCGAACGTCGGCGACCACCGGCTCGCGCTCGGCCAATATCGCTGGAGCCCAGTTCCGATGCCGACCGAGCCGACCGATTTCATTGCCGGCATGCGCTCGATCACCACCGCCGGCGACGTGCTCGGCCAGACCGGCATGGCGGCACATGTCTATGTCGCCAACCGTTCGATGGCCGACGATCATTTCTTCAACGCCGACGGCGAGTTGCTGGTCGTGCCGCAGGTTGGAGCCTTGCGCTTCGTCACCGAGATGGGTGTCATCGAACTCAGGCCGGGCGAGATCGCCGTGCTGCCGCGCGGCCTGGTGTTCAAGGTCGAACTGGTGGATCCGCAAGTGCGCGGCTATGTCTGCGAGAATTACGGCGCCAAGCTGACGCTGCCGGATCGCGGCCCGATCGGCGCCAATTGCCTGGCCAATCCGCGCGATTTCAAGACGCCCTGCGCCTGGTTCGAGGACAAGGACACGCCCTGTCGGCTGATCGCGAAATGGTGTGGCCAGTTCCATGTCACCGAGATCGACCATTCGCCGCTGGATGTGGTGGCGTGGCACGGCAATTATTCGCCCTATAAATATGATCTTGCGACCTTTTCGCCGGTCGGCGCGCTCCTGTTCGACCATCCCGATCCGTCGATCTTCACCGTGCTGACCGCGCCGAGCGGCGAGGAAGGCACCGCCAATATCGATTTCGTCATCTTCCCGCCGCGTTGGCTGGTCGCCGAAGATACGTTCCGCCCGCCCTGGTATCACCGCAACATCATGAGCGAGTTCATGGGCCTCATACATGGTCAGTACGATGCCAAGGAAGAGGGCTTCGTGCCCGGCGGCATCAGCCTGCACAACATGATGCTGGCTCACGGACCCGATGCACCCGGCTTCGAAAAAGCCTCGCGCGCGGAGCTGAAGCCGGTCAAGCTCGACCACACCATGGCCTTCATGTTCGAAACACGCTTTCCGCAGATGGTGACCCGCTATGGCGCCGAGCTCGAAACCCGGCAGGACAACTACATCGACTGCTGGGCCGACCTGAAGAAACGCTTCAACGGGACGCCAGAGGGCGACTGGTCTTGAGCGCCGTCGCATGACGGATCGTCTGGTGCTTCTGGGTTCGAAGGGTGGCCCGGCGCTGCGGCCGGGCGGGCCGTGGCCGAGTTCGTCACTGCTGGAGATTGGCGGCCGCACCATCGTCGTCGATTGCGGGCTGGGCGTAACGCGCGGGCTGACCGATGCCGGCATCAGCCTGAAGGCGCTCGACCTGATCTTCATCACGCATTTGCACTCCGACCATGTTCTGGAACTCGGACCTCTCATCCACACCGCCTGGACCGCCGGCCTGCCGGCGCCCGTCACTTTATTCGGCCCGCCCGGCATCGGCCATTATTGGCAGCGCTTTTGCCAGGCAATGGAATTCGACATCGAGATCCGCATCGCCGATGAAGGCAGGCCGGATATCCGCGACCTGGTCTCGATCGTCGAGTTTGGTGAAGGCCACGTGGTCGGGGAGCGCGGTCTCAAAATATCGGCGCTGCGTGTCGACCACCCGCCGGTGACGGATTGCTTTGCGCTGCGCTTCGATCATGCGGGGCAAGGCATCGTCTTTTCGTCGGATACGGCGTTCTTTCCGCCATTGGCGGATTTCGCCGAGGGCGCCGACGTCCTGGTCCACGAGGCCATGCTGGAAGAGGGTATCGAGCGGCTGGTCGCGAAGACCGGCAACGGCGCAAGGCTGAGGGAACACCTGCTTGCCAGCCACAGCTTTGCCGAGGAAGCGGGTCGCATCGCCACCGATGCAGGCGTCAACAGACTGGTCCTCAACCATCTCATTCCCGCCGACGATCCCGAGATCGGCGAGGCCGACTGGATTGCCGCCGTGAGGAAAACATGGGCCGGCGACTTGACGATCGCCCGCGACGGCCTTGTTGTGGGGCTGGAGCATGATCCCGAAAAGTGGAACCGGTTTTCGGAAGAGATCATGCGTAGAACAAAAAGCAGCGCCAAAGCTGCGCCAGGAGAGGAAACCGCATGAAGCTTGCCACATTGAAGGACGGGACGCGCGACGGAAAGCTCGTCGTCGTCTCGCGCGACCTGACGCGGTTTACCGATGCTTCGTTCCTGGTGCGGACGCTGCAGGCCGCGCTCGACGACTGGCATCGGATCGCGCCGCATCTCGCTGCGATGGCCGAATCGCTCGAGAATAATGCGGTGCCGTCTGCCCGCTTTCACGAGCATGACGCCCATTCGCCGCTGCCGCGCGCCTATCAATGGGCCGACGGCTCGGCCTATGTGAACCACGTCGAGCTGGTGCGGAAGGCGCGCGGCGCCGAGATGCCGGCAAGCTTCTGGACCGATCCGCTGATCTACCAGGGCGGCTCGGACGCTTTCCTCGCACCGCGCGACCCAATCCGCATGACCGACGAGACCCTTGGCATCGACATGGAAGGAGAGGTCGCCGTCATCGTCGACGACGTGCCGATGGGTGCAGGCCTCGACCAGGCGCGGGCGGCGATCCGGCTGGTCATGCTGGTCAACGATGTAACGCTGCGCGGCCTGACCGGACCCGAGCTCGCCAAGGGGTTCGGCTTCTACCAGTCGAAACCGTCATCGGCCTTTTCGCCGGTTGCGGTGACGCCGGACGAGCTGGGCGATGCCTGGGACGGCGGCAAGGTCAGCCTGCCGCTGCTGGTCGATCTCAACGGCAAACCGTTCGGCCGGGCGAACGCCGGCATCGACATGACCTTCGATTTTCCGGCGCTGATTGTCCATGCCGCAAAAACGCGGCCGCTGGCCGCCGGCACCATTATCGGTTCGGGCACCGTCTCCAACAAGCTCGACGGCGGGCCGGGCAAGCCTGTCTCGGCGGGCGGCGCCGGCTATTCCTGCATCGCCGAGCTGCGTATGATCGAGACCATCGAAACCGGCGAACCGAAAACGCCGTTCCTGCGCTTTGGCGATAGCGTGCGTATCGAGATGAAGGACCGGGGTGGGCATTCGATCTTCGGCGCCATCGAGCAGAAGGTCGAGAAGTACGAGGGGTAAGAGAATGACAGGCGAGACGTTCTATCTGCTGTGCGGTGCCTGGGCTCTTGCCATGCTGGCGATCTTCATCCAGGCAATCAGGCTGAGCTACCGCATCGAGGCGCGCTCGCCCGGCCTGACCAACCGCAGCGGCTTTCCGCGCAAGGCGATGATGTTTCACACCGTCACCAACACGAATGTCGCGCTGGACGAGGAAACGCAAGGCATGCGGCGGCGCATGATCGGGCTGCTGCTGATTGTTTTGGCTGGGTTTGCGCTTCTATGGGCGGGTGTGTCGCTATTCCGGGTCGCGCCGTGAAGTCATGGACCTGCTGAACCATTTCCGCCGCATGGCGCGCAACAATCTGTGGTCCAACGACCGGCTCTATCGTGCCGTGCTGCAGCTTGAGCCCGGCGAATTCGAGGCTGAAAGGATAAGCTTCTTCCCATCGATCAAGGCAACGCTCAACCACATCCTGGCGGTCGATCATCTCTATCTCGGTTTTCTCGAAGAGGGCCGTGTCGGCGCTGCCGCCTATGATGGCTTCGTGCCCTTCAATGATCCCGAGGCACTGTTTGTTGCCCAGGTCGCGGCCGACCGGCGGCTGATCGCCTTTTGCGACCGCCTGTCGGCCGACGATCTCGAGCGCCGCGTTCTCACCGACCGGCGCGAGGACGGCATGATACCGGAACGGATCGGCGATCTGCTCGCCCATCTCTTCATCCACGACATCCATCATCGCGGCCAGGTGCACGCGATGCTGTCCGGCACCTCGGTGAAGCCGCCGCAACTCGACGAGTTCTTCCTCGATTATGATCTGAAACTCAGGAAAGCCGAGGTCGAGAGGTTGGTGCTCCAAGGTCGCAATTAGTTGTAGTTACGAAAATTGTTGACTTAATTATTGTAGGTACATAAATTCTGATGAAGATCGTTTGGGACGAACCAAAACGGTTGGCCAACATTGACAAGCACGGCTTGGATTTTGCGGCGCTTGATGACGAGTTTTTTCTTGCCTCGACAGTCCGCACTGCCAAGGCCGGTCGTCTCATGGCAATTGGCCGGATCATCGATGGCATCGTTGCGGTGGTGTTTGCCCGGCTCGGTTCCGAGGGCATCTCGATAATTTCGATGCGCCCGGCAAGTCCCGCGGAAAGGAGATTGTTCAATGGCAAAGCGTAAGGTGCGCACCGAGTTCGAAGCTGGTCGCGGCTACAGCAAAGAAGACTGGGAAGCCGTTTCGGAGAATCCGGAATGGACAGAGGAGGATTTTCGAAACGCTCGTCCTTTCGCCGAAGCGTTCCCTGAACTTGCCGAAAGCATTCGCCGTTCGCGCGGCCGGCCGGCTCTCGATAATCCGAAGAAGCAGGTAACACTCCGTCTCGACAGTGACGTAGTCGCCCGCTTTCGTGCCGGCGGCCCCGGCTGGCAGAGCCGCATCAACGAGATTCTGCGCAAAGCCGCCGGCCTCGCCAAATAGACGTTTGCCTGTGACAGCGTCATTTGGCATACCTGTCCCATTCGGGACCGAGTTCGTCAAAATCGTCGGCAATCCTGATTTTGCCCTTCATGGCGCCGATACGAGGCAGGGACTCGGGCACGGCTAGCGGCACGAGGCGCGCCGCAACCTTGCCGCGACGGGTAATCACAATCTCTTCGCCAGCTTCCGCGCGGCTGACGAGTTCCGACAGTCTTGCCTTGGCCTCTGCGATAGCAATGTTCATGGCCAAAGTCTGAGCTACTACTGACCGAATCGCAAGAAGTCCGGTGCAGCCTTACTCCGCCGCCTGCACCTTCAGCACGCCGCGCTTGATCTGGTCCTGCTCGATCGATTCGAACAAAGCGCGGAAATTGCCCTCGCCAAAGCCTTCGTCGCCCTTCCTCTGGATGAACTCGAAGAAGATCGGGCCGATCACGGTTTTCGAAAAGATCTGCAGCAGGATCTTGGTCGTGCCGCCGTCGACCACGCCTTCGCCGTCGATCAGGATACCGTGCTTCTTCATGCGCTCGATCGGCTCTTCATGGCCGTTCACGCGGGCATAAGACATGTCGTAATAGGTCTCGGGCGGGCCCGGCATGAACTTCAGGCCGTTGGCGGCCAGCCTGTCGGTGGCACCGTAGATGTCGTCGGTGCCGACGGCGATGTGCTGGATGCCCTCGCCATTATACTTCTTCAGATATTCGGCGATCTGGCTGGTCTCGTCCTTGGACTCGTTGAGCGGGATGCGGATCTTGCCGCAGGGCGAGGTGATGGCGCGGCTGACCAGGCCGGTGATCTTGCCGTCGATGTCGAAGAAATGGATCTGCTTGAAGCCGAACAGGTCTCGGTAGAAATCCCACCATTTGTCCATCTGGCCGCGATAGACATTGTGGGTCAGGTGGTCGAGATAATAGAAGCCGACGCCTTCCGGCCTGGGGTCGCGCTCGCCCAGCCAGTCGAACTCGGCGTCGTAAGCCGAGCCCTTCTCGCCGTAGGTTTCGATGAAATAGAGCAGCGACCCGCCGATACCGACGATCGCCGGCACATCGAGCGTCTTGTCGTTGCCTTCATAGGGCGTCGCGCCCTTGGCCACCGCGTGATCGAAGGCATGCGTTGCATCGACCACCCGCCACGCCATCGAGGCGGCGCAAGGGCCGTGCTTGTCGACGAATTTCATGGCATGCGAGCCGGGTTCGGCATTGACGACATAGTTGATGTCGCCCTGCCGCCAGACGGTGATGTCCTTGCTGCGGTGCTTGGCCACCGGCACATAGCCCATGCGGGTGAAAAGCTCGGCGAGCTTTTCCGGCTCGGCATGCGCGAATTCGACGAACTCGAAGCCGTCGGTACCGGCGGGATTGGTTTTGCTGATCTTGGCGGGCGGTGCGTCGTGCGGGAAGGGACCCATGGCATTGCTCCGAAATCTGGAACTGGCCGCGTCGGCCATCTGAACGCAATTATAGCGCGGAGCGAGTGCAAATTGCTTGCATTCAAACGCTTGAAATGGTCTGATCATGCGCGAGTTGTGCACTGCGGACCCGAAATTCATGGATGAGGCGCGCATCGACCAGTTTGACCGCAAGATAATGGCTCTGTTGCAGGGCGATGCACGGCTGACCAACAACGATCTGTCGGAACGGGTGAACCTGTCCGCGTCGCAGTGCTCGCGTCGTCGCCAGCGGCTGGAGGAGGACGGCTATATCAAGGGCTACCGGGCGGTGCTCGACCGCGACAAGCTCGGTTTTTCCCTGGTCAATGTCATCTCGGTGACGCTCGCCACCCACAACCGCGACAATGCGCGGCGCTTCGGCGAATTGGTGGCGCGGCTGCCGCAAGTGCAGGAAGCGCACGCGCTGACCGGCGAGATGGACTATATATTGAAAGTGGTGACGCCCGACCTGAAGTCGCTGTCGGAATTCGTCAACGGCGTGTTGCTGCCGCACGAATCGGTGCAGCATGTGAAGACCGCGATTGTGCTCGAAACGCTGAAGGAAACCGGCGCGCTGCCGATTTAGCCCGGACGGCTTTTCGTTAGATTAGATATGGCGGAGGGACAGCACCCCCCTCTGGCCTGCCGGCCATCTCCCCCTCAAGTGGGGAGATTGGCAGCTTTGACCTGCTGCCCAACTCCGCAACGCTGAAAATTGGCGAAAGCCAACGCGACATCCAATCTCCCCACTTGAGGGGGAGATGTCCGGCAGGACAGAGGGGGGTGTGAAGGATCGCCACAGTGCGGAACTTGACTTCCTCCGCTCGGAATGTGAGGCCTCTCACCCCTTCGACTGCTGGATCAGCCCATAAAGATTAGTGCAGCGGGCGCCGGACCGGCAGTAAGCGAAGACCGGGCCTTCGAGTTCGTCAAGCGCCTCGGCCTGGTCCTCGACATTCTCGGCCGTGATCTGGCCGCTGATGACCGGGATGTAGCGGAAGGCGAGCCCGGCGCCCTCGACCGCCGCCTTGACGGTGTCGGCCGATGGCTGGCCGGGCTGCTCGTCGTCCGGCCGGTTGCAGATCACGCTCTTGAAGCCGGCGGCCTTGATGGTCGCGACATCTTCGGGCTGGATCTGGCCCGAGACTGAATAGTCCTCGCTTATCTGACGGTATTCCATGGCTGGGGTCCTCGCAATCTGGTTAGCGGCAGTCTTGCCACTCCCTGACCCGGTCGGCAATCCGCGCGAAAAGAAATCCATCCGCAGATAGAGATTTCGATGCCAGAAATCCAGCCGGGCTAACGCCGCATGTCGCCAGGACGCATCATGCGCCAACCCGGCTGGATGAACCGGATCGGTCGGCTCAGCTTCCTAGGATCGCGCCTTTGATCTGGGCGATGTTGTTGTGCATCAGATCGATATAGGTCGCGGCCGGGCCGTCGGGCTGCGACAACGCATCGGAATAGAGTGTGCCGCCCACCTTGATGCCGGTCTCGCTGGCGATCTGCTCGATCAGCCGCGGGTTGGTGATGTTCTCGACGAAGATCGCCGCCGCCTTGTCCTGTTTCACCTGGCTGACCAGCTTGGCGACGTCGGCAGCGGAGGGCTCCGACTCGGTCGACACGCCTTCCGGGGCAAGGAACGTCAAGCCGTAGGCCTGCTCGAAATAGCCGAAGGCGTCATGCGAGGTGATGACGACGCGCTTCTCCTGCGGGATCGACTGGATCGCCGCCTGCACTTCGCCCTCAAGCGCCTCGAGCTTCTGCGTATAGGCGGCTGCATTGGCCTTGTAGCTGTCGCAACCCGCAGCGTCGGCCGTGCAAAAGGCGTCGGCGATGTTCTTCACATAGATCTTGGCATTGGCGATCGACTGGAAGGCATGCGGATCGGTGACCGTCTTGCCGCCATCGGTTTCCGCGCCTTCGGCGACATCGGCCTCGGCGAATTCGGGTTTGAAATTGATCGGCGTGACCCCCTTGGTCAGCACGGCGACAGTCGCCTTGGTGGCGCTGGCGTCGACCAGGCGCTGCAGAAAACCTTCGAAATGCAGGCCGTTGACCAGCACGATGTCGGCCTTGGCCATCGCCACCGCATCGGCGGGGCTCGGCTCGTAGACGTGGGCGTCGCCGTCCGGCCCGACGATGGTGGTCAGATCGATGCGGTCGCCGCCGACATTCTTGGCGAAATCGGCGATGATCGTGAAGCTGGCGACCACTTTCAACGGCTCTGCGAAGGCCGAAGATGCGCCAAAGGCGGTTAATGTTATAACGCTCACGGCCAAAGCGGCGCGGATCGATTTCAGCATGGACAGGTTCTCCTTGTTGGGATCAGGCAGTTCTGTGGCGGTGATGAACGATGCGGGCACGCAGGATGCCGCGCGTGCCGAACAGGATCGAGGCGAAATAGACGACGCCGGCGGACAGGATGATGGCCGGGCCGGAGGGCAGCGACGCATGGTAGGACAACAGCAGCCCGGCAATGCAGGAGGCAAAGCCGATCACTGTGGCCAACACGCACATCGGCTCGACGCGCGAGGTCCAGAAGCGGGCCGCCGCCGCCGGCAGCATCATCAGCCCGACCGACAGCAAGGTGCCGAGCGCCTGGAAGCCGCCGACGAGATTGAGCACGACGAGGCCGAGAAAGATGAAATGCACCGGGCTGCCCATCCGGCTGACCGAGCGCAGGAACAAAGGGTCGAGGCATTCGGCGACCAGCGCCCGCCAGAAGATGGCGAGGCTGACCAGCGTCACCACGACGATGCCGCCGATCAGCGTCAGCGCCTCGTTGTTGAGCGCCAGCACGGTGCCGAAGAGCACATGCATGAGATCGACGCTGGAACCGCGGATCGATACCATGAGCACGCCGATGGCCAGCGAAATCAGATAGAAGGCCGCCATCGAGGCGTCCTCGCGCTGAATGGTGAAGCGCGAGACGGCGCCGGCGCCGAGCGCCACGATGATGCCGGCGATCAGTCCGCCGATAGTCATCGGCAGGATCTCCAGGCCATAGAACAGGAAGCCGGCGGCAGCACCGGGCAGGATGGCATGCGCCATGGCGTCGCCGGACAGGCTCATGCGCCGCAGCATCAGGAACACGCCGACCGGGCAGGCGCCGAGCGACAGCATCATCGAACCGGCGAGCGCCCGCTGCATGAAGGCGTAGTCGGCGAAAGGAGCGACGAAAAGACCGTAAAGCACGTCCATCATGCCGTCCTCGGCCCGGAGCCGTGATAATGGTCGTGGTCATGGCCGTGCTCGTGGCCACCGTGCTGGTGATCATGCTCGCCGGGCTCACACCATGGCGCGTTGTCCTCCCAGGCTTCGTGGAAGCGGCGCGCGCGCAACAGATTCTCCGGCTGCAGCGTCTCCCTGGTCTCGCCCCAGGCGATCGGCTGGCGCGCCAGCAGCAGTGTTTCGGGGAAATTCTGCCGCACCAGATCGAGATCGTGGACCACAACCATGATCGTGCGTTCCTCGCCGTGCCAGCGCTTGATCAGCGCGATCAGGTCACCGACCGTCTTGGCATCGACGGCGTTGAACGGCTCGTCGAGCAGGATGAGCTCGGCATCCTGCAACAGCACGCGGGCAAACAGCGTGCGCTGCAGCTGGCCGCCCGACAGTGTGTCGATCGGCCGCTTCTCGAAGCCGCCGAGGCCGACGGCCATCAGCGCCTTGCTGACAGAGTCGCGATCTTCCCTCGTATAACGGCCGAGCATGCCGCGCCGCGGCCACAGACCAAGCGAAACCAGGTCGACGACCCGGGCCGGAAAGGAGCGGTCGAGTTCCGATTGCTGCGGCAGATAGGCGGCGCGTACGCCGGGCGCCCGGATCACCGCGCCGGCCATCGGCTTCAGGACGCCGACAATGCCCTTCATCAGCGTTGATTTGCCGGAGCCGTTGGCGCCGACGACCGCCGTCAGCGATCCCTTGCGGATCGTACCATTGAGGTGGTGGACCGCAGGATGGCTGTTGTAGCCCAGCGTCAGGTCGCGGAAGGTCAGGCAGGTTTGGCTCATGTGACGATCCATGGGGGCGATGATCGGCGCTGCAGGGGCGGATTCGATATGTGATGTTATTACATTAGTCAACAAGCCAATCGGGCGGAATTGCGGCCGGGCCGTCTTGTTGTGTGCTTTGGCTTGGCTCAAGAAGTTCCGCTCGAGCGGCCTTGCCCCCGGCGAACCCGGCCCCTAAACAGGCACCGACAAGAGGAGAAGGAATATCCAATGAGCATTCGTCGTATCGATGTAGGCCCGCGCATGAGCCAGATCGTCATCCACGGCAACACCGTCTATCTGGCCGGTCAGGTCGGCAAGCCGGGCGGAAACGTCGGTGCCCAGACCAGGGACATTCTGGCGGCGATCGACGAATTGCTGGCCAAGGCCGGCACCGACAAAACCAAGATCCTGCAGGCGATCATCTGGCTGGCCGACATGAGCACCTTTGCCGAGATGAACGCGGAGTGGGACAAATGGGTACCGCAAGGCAACACGCCGGCCCGCGCCACCGGCGAAGCGAAGCTTGCCGGACCGGAATATCTGGTCGAGATTATTGTTACCGCGGCGATTTGAGGCGTAGCGCTTTCCCTTCTCCCCTTGCGGGAGAAGGTGGCCGAGCGAAGCTCGGTCGGATGAGGGGTGTTGGACGGATCGCTACGCCGATATTTTAAACACCAAAAATCATTCGATATTTTTAACGTCTCATTCCTTCCAGCACCCCTCATCCGTCTCGGCGCTGCGCGCCGATCCACCTTCTCCCACAAGGGGAGAAGGGGGCGTGTCACTACCCCTGCGACGGCGTGAACCGCGCCACTAGCGTGTGGCTCTCGGCCGCATAGGTGAAGCGGACATGGGTGACAGGGTGCTCGGCGCTCCATGTCCGCCGCTCGATCACCAGGCACGGTGCGCCCGTCGCGATGTCGAGTGCCGCCGCTACGTGCTTTTCGGCGGCAACCGCGCGGATGCGATGCTCGGCCGCACTCCACGGCACACGGCCGATCAGCCACGGACCGGGCGCGGTGTCGAAAAACGCCTCTTCGGCGGCCTCCGGCACGGCAGCCAGGTTGATCAGCCGCTGCTCGTGGGCGAACGGCCGCTTGCCGGCGAAATGCCGGCATTCCAGCACCAGCACCGGCCCGGCGACGTCGAGTTCCAGCAGGGCGCGGTCGTCGGCGCTGCTGCGCCTTCTGTTTCGCGCCATGCGCTCATAGCGGTAGGGCAGGCCAAGTGCCTCGACCTCGATCCGGATGTCGTGGATTTCGAGAACGGCTGCCTGCGACTGCGGCCGGCGGACATAACTGCCGGAGCGACGCCGGCGCTCGATCAGCCCGGCCTTGGCCAGTTGCGACAGCGCCTTGTTCACTGTCATGCGCGAACAATTGTATTCGGCCGTCAGTTCATGCTCGAACGGAATGCGGTGGCCGGGCGCCCAGGCACCCGACAGGATCCGTTCGCTGATGTCCGACAGGATGCGCTGGTGCAGCGAAAGAACCTCGCCGCCGTCCGCGCTTCCAGAATTCGCGCTTATTGTCCCGATCATGCTCATGCCGAAAGCGCTGTCATCACCTTGCGGAACCGCTCGGCGATGGCATCGCGCCTGGCATGCATGCCGCCGCTGACCAGTTTCTTGCCATGCACCCAGACGCAATCGACCTTGGTGCCGTTGGCAAAAATCCAGGCATCAAGGATTGCATCGCCCGTCTTGCCGGCCAGCGATGGATGCTTGCCGTCGAGCGAGACGAAATCGGCCGAGGCACCTGCTGCGATCTGCGAGAGGCCGGCGCCCAACGCGGCACTGCCACCATCGAGCGCTGCATCGAACAAAGCACGGCCGGTCGAGCCACCGGCCACCGCCAGCACGTTGCGGGCGCGGTGGGCCAGGCGCTGCGAATATTCGAGCTGCCGCAACTCGTCCGGCAGGCCGATCAGTACGTTTGAATCCGAGCCGATGCCGAAGCGGCCGCCATGCTGCATGAACAAGGACGCGGCAAAGGTGCCGTCGCCGAGATTGGCCTCGGTGATCGGGCAAAGACCGGCAACGGCGCCGCTTTTCGTCATTTGCACCGTCTCGGTCTCGGTCATGTGGGTGGCGTGGATGAGGCACCAGCGCCGGTCGACCTTGGCGTTGGCAAGCAGCCATTCGACCGGCCGCGCGCCGGACCAGGCAAGACAATCCTCGACCTCCTTCATCTGCTCGGCGATGTGGATGTGGATAGTCCCCTCCGGCGCCATCACCGTGATGTTTTCCAGTTCCTCCGGTGTCACGGCACGCAGGCTGTGCGGGGCGACGCCCACGACGCCTTGATTCAGCGCGCGAATGGATTCGCGGCATTTCTCAACAAGCCGCGAGAACTGGTTCACATCGTTGATGAACCGGCGCTGGCCTTCATTTGGCGCAGCGCCGCCGAAAGAGGAATGCGCGTAGAACACCGGCAGCAAAGTCAGCCCGATGCCTGTCTCGGACGCTGCGGCAACGATGCGCTGCGCCATCTCGGCGATGTCAGTATAGGGCCGGCCGTCGCGGTCGTGGTGTAAATAATGAAACTCGCCGACGCGCGAGAACCCGGCCTCCAGCATCTCGACATAGAGCTGGGCCGCGACCGCCTCGACCTGGTCCGGCGTCATCGACAGCGCGAAACGGTACATCACCTCGCGCCAGCTCCAGAAACTGTCGGCGGAAGGGCCGCGCAATTCGGCAAGGCCGGCCATGCCGCGCTGGAAGGCATGGCTATGCAGGTTCGGCATGCCGGACAAAAGGATGGCACGGCGCTCGTCGCCAGGCAGGGGCGAGGTATTCGCCTCGACCGTGGCGATCCTGCCGTCGGAGATGACGATCCGCACATTGCTGTGCCAGCCGTCGGGCAGAAGCGCCTGTTCCGCAAAGATTGCTGTCACGTTTTTCTCCAAATCCCGGTCTGCCGTGCGATGATAGCGCTTGCAGTGCCTTTTCATATGTATATACATAATCGTCACCTATTGAAACGGAAAAGATGATGGCTGCAGAGAGCAAAAGCCGGGCAGGAGAGCTTCGCCTCTGGCGCAATGCGCGCCTCGCGACCATGGCCGAAAGCAGCCCCGGGTCAGGCGTCGTCGAGCACGGTGCGGTCGCCGTGCGCAACGGCCGGATCGTCTATGCCGGGGCGCAAGGCGACATGCCGGCAGCACTTAGCAAAGGCGCCGAGGCGACCGACTGCGAAGGCCGCTGGATTACGCCCGGCCTGATCGACTGCCATACCCATCTGGTCCATGCCGGCAACCGTGCCAATGAATTCGAGATGCGGCTGGCGGGCGCCAGCTATGAGGAGGTTGCCAAGGCCGGCGGCGGCATCGTTTCCTCGGTCAAGGCACTGCGCGCCGCCAGCGAGGACGAACTGGTCGGCCAGTCGCTGCCGCGCCTCGACGCGCTGATCGCCGAAGGCGTCACCACCGTCGAGATTAAATCCGGCTACGGTCTCGACCTCCAAAACGAGAAGAAGTCGCTGCGCGCCGCACGACGGCTGGGCGGTGAACGGCCGGTGACGGTCAGGACCACTTTCCTCGGCGCTCATGCACTGCCGCCCGAAGCAAAAGGCGACAAGGACGCCTTTATCGATCTTGTCGCCAACGAGATTTTGCCGGCCGTCGCTGCCGAGGGCCTGGCCGATGCCGTCGACGGTTTTTGCGAAGGCATTGCCTTTTGGCCGGAGCAGATCGCCCGCGTGTTCGATGCCGCGAAGGCGGCGTGCCTGCCGGTCAAGCTCCATGCGGACCAACTGTCCAATCTGCACGGCGCCGAACTTGCGGCGCGCTATGGTGCGCTATCGGCCGACCACCTCGAATACACCGACGAGGCCGGTGCGGCGGCGATGGCGAAGGCCGGAACCTTGGCGACCATCCTGCCCGGCGCCTACTACTTCATTCGCGAGACCAAGAAGCCGCCGATCGCCTTGTTTCGCCAGCATGGCGTCAGGATGGCCGTTGCCACCGATAACAATCCCGGCACGTCGCCGCTGACCTCGCTGCTGCTGACCATGAACATGGCCGCGACATTGTTTGGCCTGACCGTCGATGAATGCCTTGCCGGCGTTACCCGCGAGGCTGCCCGCGCGCTCGGGCTGCTTGGACAGACCGGCACGCTGGAGGCCGGAAAATCGGCCGATCTGGCGATCTGGAACGTCGAGCGCCCGGCCGAACTCGTCTACCGCATGGGCTTCAACCCGCTGCATGCCCGCATCTGGAGGGGACAATGACCGAACTCAAGCTAAGGCCGGGCAATGCCACGCTGGCCGATTGGCGCGCCATCTATCGCGGCGCCGCACTGAGGCTCGACGATGCCTGCCGGCCGAAGATCAAGGCCAGCGCCGAGGCCGTCGCCAGGATCGTTGCCAAGGGCGAGCCGGTCTATGGCATCAATACCGGCTTCGGCAAGCTGGCCAGCGTCCGCATCCCCGCCGCCGATCTGGAAACGTTGCAGCGAAACATCGTGCTGTCTCATGCCGCCGGCGTCGGCGAGCCGATGCCCGTCGCAATCTGCAGGCTGATGATGGCGCTGAAGCTGGCCAGCCTGGCACAGGGCGCCTCCGGCGTGCGGCCGCGGACGATCGAACTGATCGAGGCGATGCTGGCCAACGACGTTATCCCCGTGGTGCCGGCGCAAGGCTCGGTCGGCGCTTCCGGCGACCTTGCGCCGCTGTCGCACATGACCGCCGTGATGATCGGCGTCGGCGAGTGCTTTACCCCGCATGGCCGCTTTCCCGCCAAGGTCGCCTTCGTTTCGCATGGGTTGGAGCCGGTGACACTGGGCGCCAAGGAAGGCCTGGCGCTGCTCAACGGTACCCAGTTTTCGACCGCCTATGCGCTTGCCGCTTTGTTCGAGGCGGAAGTGCTCTACCAGTCGGCACTGGTCGCCGGCGCGCTGTCGACCGATGCCGCCAAGGGCTCCGACGCTCCGTTCGATCCACGCATCCATCTGCTCAGGAAACATCGCGGCCAGATCGAGACGGCCGAGGCGTTGCGCAATTTGATGGCCGGCAGCGCCATCCGTGAATCGCACCGCGTCGGCGACGAGCGCGTGCAGGATCCGTATTGCCTGCGCTGCCAGCCGCAGGTGATGGGCGCAGCACTCGACGTGCTCCGCAAGGCCGCCGAGACGCTCGGCACCGAGGCCAACGGCGTCACCGACAATCCGCTGATCTTTGCCGAGGACGACTCCGCACTTTCGGGCGGCAATTTCCATGCCGAGCCGGTCGCCTTCGCCGCCGACATGATCGCACTCGCCGTCTGCGAGATCGGCTCGCTGTCGGAGCGGCGCATCGCCATGCTGGTCGATCCGGCGCTGTCGGGCATGCCGGCCTTTCTCACGCCCAAGCCGGGTCTGAATTCCGGTTTCATGATCCCTCAGGTCACGGCGGCAGCACTGGTTTCTGAAAACAAGCAAAAGGCCTATCCGGCCAGCGTCGATTCGATCCCGACCTCGGCCAACCAGGAAGACCACGTCTCGATGGCGGCGCATGGCGCGCGCCGCCTCATCGGCATGGTCGAGAATGCGACGGCCGTCATCGGCATCGAATTGCTGGCCGCCGCGCAAGGCTGCGATTTCCACGCACCGCTGGCCTCGAGCGCGGCCCTGGAGGCGGTGCGCCGGCTGGTCAGGGCAGAGGTGCCGCATCTCGACAACGACCGGCACTTCCACCCCGACATGGAGAAGGCCATCGCCATGATACGCAGCGGCGCGGCGGTGAAGACCGCGGGTGCGGTGAAACTGCCGGGCGTTGCGTCATGAGGCGGTGTGCCGTGACAGGTCGCGTTCTGTCGCGCCCCCCTCTGTCCTGCCGACGTCCAGCCAGAAACAAAAAACCCGCCTCAAAGGCGGGTCGTCGGGCCGAATCAGCACCATACCGAAATTAGTAGCATAGCTGCCGGCACAAAGCAAGAACAAAATGCGTCGCAGCGGGAAGAAAAATGCGAATTCCCTGCGCTGCCGCGCCTTATCGGCAAACCCGACGTCGGTACGCTAGGTCGAGTTCCTTCGCGCCCCCCTCTGCCCTGCCGGGCATCTCCCCCTCTAGTGGGGAGATTGGCAGCTGCGGCGCCTCGCTCAATCCTGCAACGTTGGAGACTGGCGGAAGCCAGTGTGACGGCCAATCTCCCCACTAGAGGGGGAGATGTCCGGCAGGACAGAGGGGGGCGCCGTAGAGCTCCAACGCGGGAAAATCTTCTATGACCTCACCCTCCTGGCTCACCGTCACCCAAGGCACAGCACCCCTGCTGGTTTCGATCCCGCATACCGGCATCGATCTCGCCGGCCTCGACAGCCGGCTGGTCTCGCCCTGGCTCGGCCGCCGTGACGCCGACTGGTGGATCGACAAGCTTTATGACTTCGCCGAGAGCCTCGGCGCGACGGTCGTGCATACGGCGATTTCGCGCACCGTTATCGACGTCAACCGCGATCCGTCCGGCGTTTCGCTCTATCCCGGCCAGACGACGACTGGGCTCTGCCCGACAGAGACCTTTGACGGCGATCAGCTCTACCGCAAGGGTGAAGAGCCGGGACCGTCGGAGATCGACGAACGCCGCGAGAAGTTCTTCGTACCCTATCATGCCGCTCTGCAGGCCGAGATCGACAGGCTGCGCGCTTTGCATGGGAAGGTCGTCGTCTATGACTGCCATTCGATCCGCTCGGTGCTGCCGCGCCTTTTCGAAGGCAAATTGCCGGTCTTCAATCTCGGCACCAATGACGGCAAGAGCGCCGATCCGACGCTGCAAGCGACGGTTGGCCGGATCCTCGCCGAAACCGGCGAGAGCTACGTCGTCAACGGCCGCTTCAAGGGCGGCTGGATCACGCGCCATTTCGGCCAGCCGCTAGCCGGCGTCCACGCGCTGCAGATGGAACTCTCCAACCGCGGCTATATGCGCGAGCCCGAAGGCAAGGGCGAACCGGCTAACTGGCCGGTGCCTTACGAGGCCGAATTCGCGGCGCCGATCCGCGTCACGCTGAAGAAGATCCTGGAAACCGCGATCGCCTGGGCCGAACGCTGACGCGCGGTGCACCTCACTCGAAAGGGACAATCATGACCGATCCTCGCCACAACATCCGTGAAGTGCGCAGCCCGCGCGGCAGCGAGCTCAACGCCCGCACCTGGCTGACGGAAGCGCCGTTGCGCATGCTGATGAACAATCTCGACCCAGACGTCGCCGAAAACCCCAACGAGTTGGTCGTCTATGGCGGCATCGGCCGGGCGGCGCGCACCTGGAACGATTTCGACCGCATCGTTGCCTCGCTGAAGACGCTTGGCGACGACGAGACGTTGTTGGTGCAATCGGGCAAGCCGGTCGGCGTGTTCCGCACTCATCCTGACGCCCCGCGCGTGCTGATCGCCAATTCCAACCTGGTGCCGCACTGGGCGACATGGGAGAAATTCAACGAGCTCGATAAAAAGGGCCTGATGATGTACGGCCAGATGACGGCCGGCTCGTGGATCTACATCGGCACGCAAGGCATCGTGCAGGGCACCTACGAGACCTTCGTCGAGGCCGGCCGCCAGCATTATGGCGGCAATCTCAGGGGCAAGTGGATCCTGACCGGCGGTCTCGGCGGCATGGGCGGTGCCCAGCCGCTCGCCGCGGTCATGGCCGGCGCCTGCTGCCTGGCCGTCGAATGCGATCCCGACCGCATCGATTTCCGGCTGCGCACCCGCTATGTCGATGAGCGCGCCGACACGCTCGACGAGGCCTTGGAAAAGATCGAGCGCTGGACCAAAGCCGGTGAGGCGAAATCGGTTGGCCTGGTCGGCAACGCCGCCGACATCCTGCCGGAACTGGTGCGGCGCGGCGTGCGCCCCGACATCGTCACCGACCAGACCTCGGCGCATGACCCGCTCAACGGCTATCTGCCCAAGGGCTGGTCGCTGGCCGAGTGGCGCGAGAAACGCACCAGCGACCCGAAGGCCGTTGAAAGAGCTGCCCGCGCGTCGATGCGCGAGCATGTCGAGGCGATGGTGGCGTTCTGGAATGCCGGCGTGCCGACGCTCGACTACGGCAACAACATCCGCCAGGTGGCGAAGGAGGAGGGGTTCGAGAATGCTTTTGCCTTCCCGGGTTTCGTGCCGGCTTATATCCGTCCGCTGTTTTGCCGCGGCATCGGCCCGTTCCGCTGGGCAGCGCTTTCCGGCGATCCCGAGGATATCTACAAGACCGACGCCAAGGTGCGCGAGCTGACCCCCGGCAACACCCATCTGCACAACTGGCTCGACATGGCGCGTGAGCGCATCGCCTTCCAGGGACTGCCGGCGCGCATCTGCTGGGTTGGGCTTGGCGATCGCCACCGGCTCGGCCTCGCCTTCAACGAGATGGTCGCCAGGGGCGAACTGAAGGCGCCGGTGGTCATCGGCCGCGATCACCTCGATTCCGGCTCGGTCGCCTCGCCGAACCGCGAGACGGAGGCGATGAAGGACGGCTCCGATGCCGTCTCCGACTGGCCGTTGCTCAATGCCTTGCTCAACACGGCGTCCGGCGCCACCTGGGTGTCGCTGCACCATGGCGGCGGCGTCGGCATGGGCTTTTCGCAGCATGCCGGCATGGTCATCGTCGCCGACGGCACGCCCGAGGCGGCCAAGCGCCTGGAAAGGGTTCTGTGGAACGATCCGGCGACCGGCGTCATGCGCCACGCCGATGCCGGCTATGACATCGCGATCGAGTGCGCCCGGGAGAACCAGCTCAACCTGCCCGGCATTTTGGGCTGAGCCGCGCCTTGCGCATCCTTCGGGCAGCCGAATACCGGCCGATGCCGTGGAAGAACGGCGGCGGGGTGACGACGGAGATTGCCGTCTCGCCGCCAGGTGCCGGGCTCGACGATTTCGACTGGCGCGTCTCGATGGCGCTGGTCGAGGGCGGCGGCCCATTTTCCGGATTTGCCGGCGTCGACCGGACCTTGGCGTTGCTGGAAGGCGAGGGCATGATCCTCGACATCGCCGGCCGGCTACCGGTCGAAATCACCAAGGCTTCCGCACCGCTTGCCTTTCCGGCCGACGTGCCGACGCAAGCCACGCTGATCGCCGGTCCGATCACCGACCTCAACGTCATGACCCGCCGCGCCCGGGCGATCCACACGGTCGAGCGCCTGCTGATTTCGGCTCCGACGGAGATCCAGGCCGAAGCCGATGAAACACTCATCCTGTGCGTCGACGGCGAACTCAGCGTGGCCGGCGCGGCGCCCATGCAACTTGGGCCGCTCGACGCGCTGTTGCTCGGGGCGCAAGCGCCGGAACTGCGCCTGGATCCGGTCCGGCCGGCCATGCTGTTCGTGATCCGCATCGACCGCATTGCCGGCAACGATTAACGTCTGTTGCCAAACATGATCGTGACGCCGGCCAAATATCGCGTAAGCTGGTCGCTGCATCACGAAAAAGCCTGAATCTTCCGCCGATCAGAAGCCGAAACGATGCTCATAGTGCCCGCCTGGAAGTTGTCGAAAGACGGCATCTTGTCGTGGTGCGGAAACAAAACTTTCGGCCAAGTGTTGCGATGCAACCAATTGCATTTGGACCGGTTTTAGGGACATTGCCGTGGCGGTGACGCCGCACTGCGTCCCCAACACGGAACCTTAGATGAATATCCAGACCAATCTCGCACAGATCGAAAAGACGAGCGCCAGCTTCCCGGCTGTCACCGACGTGCCGATACGCTCCAATTTCCTGCCGGAAGATCGGCTGCGCGCTTTGGGCGCAGCCCTTGCCAATGGCGACGCCAAGGACTTGTTCGGTCTGACGCCTTTCGATTTTCAGGCGCGCATCCGCGACAGCGCCAGGAAAATTCTCGATGTCTACCGTTCCACCAACGCTGCCCAGGCGAGGGGCGAAACGATCACGCCCGCGGCGCAGTGGCTGCTCGACAACAACTACCTGGTCGAGGAGACCATTTTTCAGGTCAAGCGCGACCTGCCGCGCCGCTTCTACCGCCAGTTGCCGACGCTGAAACTGTCGGATGGATCCAGCGTGCCGCGCGCACTGGCGGTCGCGTGGACCTATGTCGCGCATTCCGACAGTTCCGTCTCGTCGGCCATGTTCAAGGCGATCGTCGAAGGCTTCCAGTCCATCGAGCCGCTGAAGATTGGCGAATTATGGGCGCTGCCGTCGCTGCTGCGCTTCGTCCTAATCGAGAACCTTCGCCGGATCGCGGTCCGCGTCAATCGCACGCGGGAACTGCGCCAGATCGCCAACGAGGTCGCCGACCGTGTGCTGGCGACGGACGACAGCGCCGACCGGCAGGCGATACTTTCCCACTACAGCGCCCATGCGCAGGACACCACCTTCGCCACCCAGTTGCTCTACCGGCTGCGTGACGGCTCGCAAAATGCCGGCAGGGCGCTGGAATGGCTGGAGGGCGAGCTGGAAAGGACCGGCTCCGACGCCGAGGAGATCATCCTCAGCGAGCACCACACGCTGTCCAGCGGCAACGTGACCACCGGCAACATCATCCGCGGCCTGCGCCTGATCAACGACATCGACTGGACGGTGTGGTTCGAGGGCGTCAGCCGCATCGACACCTTGCTGCGCGAACGCACCGATTTCGCCGCGCTCGATTTCTTTTCGCGCGACCAATACCGGACTGCGATCGAGGAGCTGGCGCGCCGTTCCGATCTCTCCGAATTTCGCGTTGCCGAAAGGGCGATCGAGCTCGCCGGCCATGCTGCCGATGCACCGGGCTCCGAAAGCGGTCCGATCGCTCACACCGACGTCGGCTTCTTTCTGGTCGGCCCGCGCCGGCAGGAGCTCGAGCGGTCGATCGGCTACCGGCCGACCATCGGCAAGACGCTCAACCGGACCTTCCGCAAGACCGGATGGCTGGGCATCGTCGTGCCGGTGTTTGCGCTGACGGTCCTGCTTCTGGTCGTTTCCGGCAATGCGCTTGCCAATCTCGGCCTGTCGGTGCCGTCGATCGTCCTGATGCTGGCCCTGTTCGCGGTGCCGGCCAGCGAAGGCGCGCTTGCATTCTTCAACACCGTCGTCTCGCTGTTTTTGAAGCCGACGCGTCTCATCGGCTATGATTTCAGGCACGGTGTGCCGCCCGAGGCGCGCACGCTGGTGGTGGTGCCGTCGCTGATCGGCTCGCGCGACGATGTCGAGGAGAACATCCGCAACATCGAGGTGCATCACCTCGCCAACACGGCGGGCGAAGTCTATTTCGCGCTGCTTTCCGACTGGCCGGACTCGAAGACCGAGATCGATACGGCGGATGTCGAAATCCTCGAATTCGCCCGCGCCGAAATCGCCAGGCTGAACGCCCGCTATCCCTCGGAAGGGGCGCCGCGCTTTTATCTGCTGCATCGGCGCCGGCTCTACAACGCATCGCAAGGCGTCTGGATGGGCTGGGAGCGCAAGCGCGGCAAGCTGCACGAATTGAACCTTCTGCTGCGCGGCGACAGCGACACCACCTTCCTGCCGTTGGAAGTGCCATTGCCGGAGAGCGTCGTCCACGTGATGACGCTGGACGCCGACACCCGCACCACCCGCGACGCCGTCGCTGCGCTGGCCGGCAAGCTTTGCCACCCGCTCAACCGTCCGCATTTCGATGTCGCACGGCGCGAGGTTACGGCAGGTTATTCCATCCTGCAGCCGCGTATCACCGCGTCGCTGACCAGTGGCGACGAGGCATCGTTCTTTCAGCGTGTCTTTTCCGCCAATCGCGGGCTCGATCCGTACGTCTTTGCCGTGTCGGACCTCTACCAGGACATCTTCGGCGACGGTTCCTTCACCGGCAAGGGTCTTTACCATGTCGACGCCTTCGAGGCGGCGTTGAAGGGCCGCATCGAGGAAAACACCATCCTCAGCCATGATCTGCTCGAAGGCGCCCTGGCGCGCTCGGCCTTGGTCACCGACGTCGAACTGGTCGAGGACTATCCGACCCGCTATTCGGTCGACGCGTCGCGCCACCATCGCTGGGCACGCGGCGACTGGCAGCTTCTGGGCTTCATTCTTGGCCCGCGCTCAAACGTGCCGGCGCTGTCGCGCTGGAAGATGGTGGACAATCTGCGCCGCTCGGTGACGCCGATCTTCTGGGTGATGGCCGCGATCGCCGGCTGGACGCTGCTGCCCTTCACGCAGGCCGCCCAATGGCAGGCGCTGCTGATCCTCACGCTGTTCATGGCGCCCACTTTCGACATTGTCGACGCCATCCTGCCGAAGAGCGGCGACCAGACGCCGCGCGGCCATTTCTCGGCACTGGCACGCGACGTTGCCTTCGGCACCGCCCTGGTGGCGCTGAAGATCGTGCTGATGGCGCATCTTGCCTGGATGATGGGCGACGCGATCATCCGCACGCTCTACCGCCTGTTCGTCAGCCGCCAGAACCTGCTCGAATGGCGCACCGCCTCGCAGGCACACAAGGGCGGCGACAACGATCTCGGCTCCTATTACAGCATCATGTACGGCGCGGTGATCATCGGCGTCGTCGGCCTCGCTGTCCCGGTGCTGGCCGATTCCACCGGCGCCTTCGTCGCCTTCTTCTTTGCCTTGTTCTGGATCGGCTCGCCCGCCATCGCCTGCTGGATCAGCCGTTCGGCCGAAACCGAGGACCGCCTGCGCATATCGGCCGCCGACATCCACGCGCTGCGCACCGTGGCGCGACGTACATGGCACTATTTCGAGACCTTCGTGACGGCCGAGCATCACCATCTGCCGCCGGATAATTTCCAGGAAAGCCCGGCCCCCGTGGTGGCGCCCCGCACCTCGCCGACCAATATCGGCGTCTACCTGCTGTCGGTGATTTCGGCACGCGATTTCGGCTGGATCAGCCTCTCCGACGCCGTCAACCGCATCGACGCGACCATGTCGACCATCGAGAGCATGCCGCGCGACCGCGGCCATCTCTTCAACTGGTATGACACGACGACCCTGAAGCCGCTCTACCCGCTGTACATTTCGGCGGTCGACAGCGGCAATCTCGCCGGCCATCTGGTGGCCGTGGCCGCTGCCTGCGCCGAATGGGCCGAAGCGCCGTCGGTGCATGTGCAGGGCGACTTCGAAGGCATCCTCGACACCGTCACCATCCTCGACGAAAGCCTTGAGGAACTGCCCGACGACCGGCGTCAATTGCGGCCCTTGCGCCAGCGGCTCGCCGACCGTCTCGACGGCATGCGGCGGGCGGTGGAATTGATCAAGGCGCAGCCGGAGATGGCGTCGATCCGCACCATCAACCTGGCCGTCCTGGCCGGCGAGATACGCAAGCTCGCGACAGCCATCCATACCGAGGCAGCGTCGACCCAGAGCGACACCATCGCCGATTGGGCGGCCAGGCTCGAAGCCACCTGCGAGGCGCATGTGCACGACGCGCACAGCGACGAAAACGCCGTCGCGGCATTGCGGGCCAAGCTTCTGACGTTGCGCGAGCGCACGCGCCGTTTCGCCTTCGAGATGGATTTCTCGTTCCTGATGCGGCCCGAACGCAAGCTCTTGTCGATCGGTTACCGGGTCGAGGAGCATCAGCTCGACGAAAGCTGCTACGATCTTTTGGCCTCCGAGGCGCGGCTGACCAGCCTGTTCGCCATCGCCAAGGGCGATTTGCCGACCGAGCACTGGTTCCGGCTCGGCCGGCCGATCGTCGAGATCGGCTTCCAGGGCGCACTGATGTCCTGGTCCGGCTCGATGTTCGAATATCTGATGCCGCCACTGGTGATGAAGGAGCCGCAAGGCAGCATTCTCAACCAGACCAGCAAGCTCATCATCAAGCGCCAGATCCAGTATGGCCGTTCGAAGAACGTTCCCTGGGGGATTTCGGAAGCGGCCTACAACGCCCGCGACCGCGAGCTGACCTATCAGTACACCAATTTCGGCGTGCCCGGGCTCGGCCTGAAGCGCGGCCTTGGCCAAAACACGGTGATCGCGCCTTACGCGACCGTGCTGGCAGCGCAGTTCACGCCGCATGAATCCGTCCAGAACCTGGCCAAGCTCAGGCGGCTGGGCGCACTGGGCCGGCACGGTTTTTACGACGCGGTGGATTTCACGCCGCAACGCGTTCCCGAGGGCACCGACCACGCCGTCGTGCTCAACTACATGGCCCACCACTCCGGCATGTCGATTGCCGCAGTTGCCGATGCGATCTTCGAAGGGCGCCTGCGCGACCGCTTCCACAGCGATCCGGTGATCGAGTCGGCCGAATTGCTGCTGCAGGAAAGGGCGCCGCGCGACATCCCGACTGCGACCGTCAGGACCGAGGCCGACGAGCGCTCGAAGGACGAGACCGAGCTGGAAAGCCCGGATACCCGCATCGTGCTCGATCCGCTCAGGGCGCTCCGCTCGACCAGTGTCATGTCCAATGGCCGCTATTCGGTCATGGTGACCGCCACCGGCTCCGGGTACAGCCGCTGGGGCGAACTTGCCGTCACGCGCTGGCAGCCGGATCCGACCGAGGACCGCCTTGGTTCCTATATTTTCCTGCGCGACGCCAGCAACGGCGACTGGTGGTCGGCCACCGCCGAGCCGAAGCGCGCCGCCGGCGAGCGTGCGCAGACGCTGTTCTCCGACGACAAGGCGAGCTTCGTCAAATCGATTGGATCGCTGCGTTCGGAAGTCGAGTGCATCGTCATCTCGGAAGGCAATGGTGAGGGCCGACGGGTGACGCTCCACAATGATGGCCCCGCCGACCGGCATATCGAAGTAACCTCGTTTGCCGAACTGGTGCTGGGCTCCGAGCCCTCGGATAATGCCCATCCGGCTTTTTCGAAGATGTTCGTGGAAACCGAGATCGCGCCGAACAACGGCGCGATCTTCGCCACCAGGGGCAAGCGCGAAAAGGACGAACCCGACGTCACCATGGTGCATTTCGTCACCGACCCGTCTGGATCGGCGCGAGACGCCGAGGCGGAAACCGACAGGCGCGCCTTCATCGGCCGCGGCCGCACCATCACCGAAGCGGCTGCCTTTGATCCCGGCGCCAAGCTTGGCGGCCATTCCGGCTTCACCCTGGATCCGATCGCATCGCTTCGCCGGCAGGTGCGTGTGCCGGCCAACAAGAAGATTTCGCTGACGTTCTGGACCGTCGTCGGTACCCATCGCGCCGAATTGGATGCCGCCATCGCACGGCTTGACCATCCCGAAAGCTTCGCCCGCCAGGCGATGCTCGCCTGGACGCGCTCGCAGGTGCAGACCCGGCACCTTGGCCTCAGCCTGTCCGACGCCGCCAATGTGCAGAAGCTGGCGCGCTATCTGATCTATCCCGATCCGTTCCTGCGCCTTCCGGGCGAATCCATCGTCTCCGGGCTCGGCAGGCAGTCCAGCCTGTGGCCGACCAGCATATCCGGCGATTTTCCGATTTTCCTGGTCAGGATCGCCGATGTCGCCGATCTGGAGATCGTCGCCCAGGCGCTTCGCTTCCAGGAATACATGCGCGCTCGCGGCATGATGATCGATTTTGTCGTCGTCAACGAGCAGGCGTCATCCTACGTGCAGGACCTGCAGCGCGCGGTGGAGACGCTGTGCGAAAACAGCCGGTTGCGCGGCAAGGAACTCGGACCCCGCCAGCACATCTTCGCAGTGCGCCGCGATCTGATGGAGGAAATGACCTACAGGACCTTGCTCGCCGTCGCTCGGGTGGTGCTGCATACGCGCAACGGCACCATCTTCGACCAGATCGAGCGCGCCGAGGCCGCGGCACTGCAGGCGCGGGACGCCGCCCTCCAGCCGGCAGACCTTGCAGCGCTTCGCGAGCCGTCCTTGCCGGTGCCGACGTCGCAAGCATCTGCCGCCCAGGCACTAATCGAGGGCCGCGTCGACGGCAGCGGGCTCGACCAATGGAACGGTTTCGGCGGCTTCGACGGCGGCGGACGCCACTACGTCGTGCGTCTTGCCGGCCGGCGCACGACGCCGCAGCCGTGGATCAACGTCATCTCCAACCCATCGTTCGGGTTCCACATTTCGGCTGAAGGCGCTGCCTTCACCTGGAGCCGCAACAGCCGCGACTATCAGTTGACGCCATGGTCGAACGATCCGGTCACCAACCGGCCGGGCGAGGGCATCTATATCTACGATCATGCCAATGGCAGGGCGTTCTCGCCAATGGCTGCCGTGGTGCGTGATCCGACAATGACCTACGAAACCTGGCACGGGCAGGGTTTTTCGACGTTCCGCTCAAAACGCGGGCCGCTGTCGATGGACCTGACCCATGTTGTCGATCCCGTCGATCCGGTGAAGATATCGCGGCTGCGCATCCAGAATTCGGGTTCGGTGCCGATGCGGCTGCGCGTCTACGCCTATGCGGAATGGGTTCTTGGCGGCCATCGCTCGCGCACCGCTGCAAGCATCGTTCCGTCGAGGGATGCCGCAACCGGCGCATTGCTGGCGCAAAATCCCTATGGGCTCGATTTCGGCGAGCGGATCGCCTTTCTGGCCGCCGACGGTGCTGTGCATTCGGTCACCGCCGATCGCGGCGAGTTCATCGGCAGGCAAGGCACGAGCGAGTTTCCGCATGCCGTGCTGAGCGGCGCCGGCCTGTCCGGCCGTGTCGAGGCCGGCGACGATCCCTGCGCGGCCATCGCACGCGACATCGACATCGCTGCCGGCGGCGACGTCACGCTGCTCTGGCTGCTCGGCGACGCGGCCTCGCCCGAGGCGGCCAGCGCGCTGGTGCAGACCCATCGCTCAAGGGATTTCGATCAGCGGCTGGCCGACAACGAGCGCACATGGCGCGGCTTTCTCGACACAATCCAGGTCGAGACGCCGGACAAGGCACTCGACGCTATGGTCAATCACTGGCTGCCCTATCAGAGCCTGGCCTGCCGCATCCGTGCCCGCTCTGCGTTCTATCAGGCGAGCGGTGCCTTCGGCTTCCGCGATCAGTTGCAGGATACCTTGGCTTTGCTGGCGCATGACCCCAAGCTGGCGCGTGATCAGATACTCAATGCGGCGCGGCGGCAATTCCCCGAAGGCGACGTGCAGCATTGGTGGCTGCCGCGCACCGAGGCCGGCGTCCGCACCATGATCTCGGACGACGTCGTCTGGCTGGCCCACGCCACGGCCCGTTACCTGCTGGTGACCGGCGACACCGCGATCCTGAAGGAGCAACTGCCCTTCATCGAAGGGCAGGCGCTGGGCGAAGGCGAGCACGATGCTTTCTTCATCCCGGAAATCTCGAAGAAGACAGCCTCGCTCTACGACCATTGCGCGCGGGCGCTCGATCTTGCCGTCAAGCGCAGCAGCCCGGCCGGGCTGCCGCTGATCCTCGGCGGCGACTGGAACGACGGCATGAACCGCGTCGGCGAGCACGGCAAGGGCGAGAGCGTGTGGCTGGGCTGGTTCCTGCTGAAGACGCTGGGCGACTTTGCCGCTGTCGCCAAGGCGGAGCGCGATGCCAAGCGCGTGCAGGCCTGGACGAAGCACGCCGAGGTGCTGAAGCGGGCGCTGGAAAGCACCGCCTGGGATGGCGAGTGGTATCGGCGCGGCAGCTTCGACGACGGCACGCCGCTCGGCTCGCGCAAGTCGGACGAGTGCAAGATCGACTCGATCGCCCAGTCCTGGAGCGTGCTTTCGGGCGATGGCGACCCGGCGCGGTCGACCACGGCAATGGCGCAGGCGATGAAAGCGCTCGTCGACGACGACCTCAAGATCGCCAAACTGTTCACCCCGCCCTTCTCGAAGACGGAAAAGGACCCGGGCTACATCAAGAGCTATCCGCCGGGGGTCCGTGAAAACGGCGGCCAATACACGCACGCGGCAACATGGTTCGTCATTGCGCTCGCCGAGATGGGTCGCACCGACGATGCCTACCGTTGCCTTTCAATGCTCAATCCGGTCAACCATGCGCTCGACGAAGCCGCGGCAGAGCGCTACCGGGTGGAACCTTATGTCGTCGCGGCCGACGTTTATTCCGGGCAAGACAAGGGCGGCCGCGGCGGCTGGACCTGGTATACCGGGTCGGCGGGCTGGCTTTATCGCGCCGCGGTCGAGAGCATTCTCGGCATAGAGCGCCGCGGACAGCGCCTCCAGTTCACGCCGAGACTTCCTAGCCATTGGGACGGCTATTCGGCAACTCTGAAGATGCTGGGCGCCGAGATCAAGGTACGCGTCGTCCGCGACAAAAAGGCCCGGGCCATCTCACTTGAAGTGAATGGCACGAAGACCAAATCTTCGTCCTTCGAGCCAAAAGCCGGAGATAGTGCCGAGGTGGTCGTCAGAATACCGGCCTAGATTCAAGGGCTTGGAGCGTCGCTTAGCGTTCCCAGGGCACGCACGGGCGCTCCAAGTGCCGCTACCGGTTATATTTGCGGTTGACCTTGCTGAATGCCTGCACACGACTTTAGACGTCGTGCCCAGGGTCTTGCTGATTAAAATTGTGGCAGTGCTTTCCAGCTGCCATGATTTTGCCGCAACGCTGACATTTCACCTTTTATCTCAAACTGTTAGACGATCACGGCAAATTTCGAAGCGTCGTCATCTTTTGTTCGCGGAATGGGAACGGAAGAGCTAGACGAGCATTGTTTTGCGACGCGTCAACCGGTACGAGTCAAAAAATGACGCACTGCACCATAAATAATTGGCGGAGTAGCTGAAGTGTCACTTCTGCAAATCTACTGGCGAGCGCTCGGTTATCTCGCTGCCGACAGGAAACGCGTTGCGTTTATCTGCGGGGCGAATGTCACGCTTGCCATTATCGCCATCCTCGAGCCGATCATGTTCGGCCGGGTGATCGATGCCATTTCGGACCGCGGCTCGGTGTTCTCGACGCTCGCAATGTGGGCCGGCATCGGCGCTTTCAATATCGTCGCCTTCGTTCTGGTGGCGCGCGGCGCCGACCGCTTTGCCCACCAGCGGCGCAGCGAGGTTCTTTGCCAGTCGTTCGAGCGCGTCATCACCATGCCGCTTGCCTGGCATCATCAGCGCGGCACCTCCAATTCCCTGCACACGCTTCTGCGGGCGGTCGAGACCCTGTTCAGCCTCTGGCTCGAATTCATGAGGCAGCACCTGTCGACAGCGGTCGCGTTGGTTCTGCTGGTGCCCACGGCGCTCAGCATGGATATCCGCATGTCGATGGTACTGCTGGCGCTTGGCGCGCTCTATGTCGGCATCGGACGGCTGGTGATGCGGCGCACCAAGGAAGGCCAGGCGGCCGTGGAGCGTCACTACCACAAGGTGTTTGCGCATGTGACCGACTCGGTCAGCAACGTCGCCGTCCTGCAGAGCTACAACCGCATCGGCCACGAGACCGAGGCGCTGAAGCACTACGTCAAGAATCTGCTCGATGTGCAGAACCCCGTGCTCGACTGGTGGGCAATGGCCAACGCGCTGCACCGCCTGTCGTCGACGATTTCGATGATGGTGGTGCTCTTGATTGGCGCCTATCTGGTGACGCACGGCCAGTTGCGCATCGGCGACGTCATCGCCTTTACCGGCTTTGCCACGCTGCTGATTGCCCGGCTCGACCAGATGTCCGCCTTCGCCAACCAGATTTCCGAGGCGCGCGCCAAGCTCGAGGAATTCTATCATCTCGAGGACTCTGCATCCGACGCCGCCGAGCCCGATGGGCTGCGCGATCTCGTCAACGTCACGGGTCATGTGCGTTTCGAGAATGTCTGCTTCGAGTTCGGCAATTCCGGGCAGGGCGTCGACGACGCGTCGTTCGAGGTCCAGGCCGGCCAGACCGTCGCCATCGTCGGCCCGACGGGCGCCGGCAAGACCACGCTCATCAACCTTCTGCAGCGCGTCTTCACGCCGTCCGGCGGACGCATCCTGATCGACGGCATCGATACCCGCACGGTGACCCGCAAGTCGCTGCGCCATTCGATCGCCACCGTGTTCCAGGACGCTGGCCTGCTCAACCGCTCGATCGAGGACAACATCCGCGTCGGCCGTGCGGAGGCGACCTATGACGAGGTCCATGCCGCGGCCAATGCCGCCGCCGCGCAGGATTTCATCCTGTCAAAGTGCGAGGGCTACGACACGGTCGTCGGCGAACGCGGCGGACAGCTGTCCGGTGGCGAGCGCCAGCGCATCGCGATCGCCCGCGCCGTGCTGAAGGACGCGCCCATCCTGGTTCTCGACGAGGCGACCAGCGCGCTCGACGTCGAGACGGAAGACCGCGTCAAGGACGCCATCGACGAATTGCGGCGCGGCCGCACCACCTTCATCATCGCCCACCGCCTGACCACCGTTCGCGACGCCGATCTGGTCGTGTTCATGGACAAGGGCCGGGTGGTCGAGATGGGCGGGTTCACCGAACTGTCGCTGCGCAACGGTCGCTTCGCCAGCCTGCTGCGCGCCGGCGGCCTGCTCAACGACGAGGAGGTCCGCCGCCTCAGCCGGCCGGTGAACGAAGCCGCTTGAGCAGCGCGGCTTGCCTTCTCCCCTTGCGGGAGAAGGTGGCCTCGCGAAGCGAGGTCGGATGAGGGTGCTCCAGCTTGGCGCAAATCTTCATCCAAAATCCAGACTTCGGCGCACGGCGATCATTGGCGCCTCACTCCGTCCAGACCCCTCATCCGGCTCGACGCTACGCGCCGATCCACCTTCTCCCGCAAGGGGAGAAGGGAAGACGTACCGCCGCTGCGGTTGCCGCAACTCCGCCGGCGGTCTATGTAAGGCGGCATGAGCGATACGACTTCACGCCTCTCCGGCTGGATGGACCTTGCCAACCCGACGCGGTTCGTCGGGCTGGCCGACAAGGTCGTGCCGTGGCTGGCGAGCGTTGCCGCCATCATCCTCGCTGTCGGCCTCTACATGAGCTTCACGGCGCCCGAGGACTTCCAGCAGGGCATCACCGTTCGCATCATGTATATCCACGTGCCTTTCGCCTGGCTTGCCATGATGTGCTACACGCTGATGGCGGTCTCGGCACTGGGCACGCTGGTCTGGCGCCATCCGCTGGCCGACGTGGCGCTGAAATCGGCGGCACCTATCGGCGCCGTCTTCACCGCCCTTGCACTGATCACCGGTTCGATCTGGGGCAAGCCGATGTGGGGCACCTGGTGGGTGTGGGACGCGCGGCTGACCTCGGTCTTCATCCTGTTCCTGATGTATCTCGGCATCATCGCGCTGACCCGCGCGCTCGACGATGCCGGGCGCGCCGCCTGGGCCGCCGCCATCATCACCCTGGTCGGCTTCATCAACATTCCGATCATCAAATTTTCGGTCGACTGGTGGAACACGCTGCATCAGCCGGCGTCGGTGTTCCGGCTCGGCGGCCCGACCATCGATCCAAGCCTGTTGTGGCCATTGCTGGTGATGGCACTCGGCTTCACAGTGCTGTTCTTTGCGCTGCATCTGATGGCGATGCGCACCGAAATCCGCCGCCGCCGCGTCATTTCGATGCGCCGGGTTGCCGCGAGACAGGCTAGCTGATCTTCGTCGAGTTCCTTCGCGCCCCCCTCTGTCCTGCCGGACATCTCCCCCTCAAGGGGGGAGATTGAATGTCACCTATCGTTTCGCCAATCGCGAATGTTGAAAGAGAGGCGCTACCGGCGAAGGTACCGATCTCCCCCCTTGAGGGGGAGATGGCCGGCAGGCCAGAGGGGGGCGCTGTCCCTCCAGCGTTTGAAGGATTTTGTACCTGAAGCGCACGCGCTCCAGCTGGACTCATCCCATCCGTCCTCGCGCCTTGACCGGGAGCGTCTCGATCACCTTGTCGCCTTCGATCAGATGCACCTCGTCGAACAGGTTGGTGACGACGCAGCAATGGTCGGGCACGACGCGCACGCGCTCGCCGATGCGAAGCTCGGCGCCGCCTGACAGCGTGACGTTGCCGTGCTCTTCGCTGAGGCTGGTCACCCTTGCGCCTGAAATGCCCAGCAGCTCGCCGAAATCGGCGAGCCCCAGCGTATCGCTGGACAGGGCCTTGCTGCCGGCGTCGAGGATGGCGCGTGTCGGCGTTGGGTGGCTGACCACCGTCGACAGCACCGTCAGTGCGCAATCGTCGAGGCTGCCGACGCCTTTGGTGACCTGGTAGCGGTCGAGATAGATGTAGGTGCCGGGCCGGTATTCGGTAACGACGCTATGCTCGCCGGAACGCCACATATCGGGTGTGCCGCCGCTGGAGATGCGCTCGCAAGCAAGGCCGGCTGCGGCAAGTGCTTGCTGCGCATCGGCGAGCCACGCCTCGGTCTCGGCGGCGCGGCCAGCCCCCGGGTAGGTCATCAAGCCGCCGAAGACGAGCCCCCGGACCTTGTCGATCTCGCTCGCCAGCGCGACTGCCTCGCCGGCCGACTGCACACCGCAGCGGCCCATGCCGGTGTCGCATTCGACCAGCACCGGCAGGCGGTGGCCGGGATCGGTAAAGGTGGCGGCAAGTCCCATGAGCGTGTCCATGCTGTCCGTTGTCACCGACAGGGTTACGCGGCCGTGCAGCGCCTTGAGGCGCTCCAGCTTGGCCCGCCCGAGGATATTGTAGGGCAGAAAGATGTCGGTCAGTCCGGCGTCGGCCATGACCTCGGCCTCGCCGATCTTCTGGCAGGTGATGCCGACGGCGCCGGCCGCGATCTGCTTCTTTGCCCAGTAGGGCAGTTTGTGGGTCTTGATGTGCGGCCTGAGCTTCAGCCCGTGCCGGTCGGCATGGGCCTGCGCCCGCGCGATATTGGCTTCGGCGCGGCCGGCATCGATCAGGATCGCCGGCGTATCGAGGTCGTCTATGCTGCGCATGGTCTCACCATCGGAAAATTGGTTGACCTTATGGCCCTGATCGGACCGCATGTCATGGGGCCAGCGACAGCAGTTTGCATCGACACCGAATTGACGTTCGGCTATTGCGGTTAGAGCAATTCCAGGAAAAGTGTGAAACGGTTTTCCGTCCGGAATTGCGTCCAAAAAAAGATAGAGCGGTTCGGCGTTTCCGTGAAACGATGAACCGTTCTAGCGCTCGCAAAGCGACGGGAAGGAACCACGATCATGAAACGCTCCGCCATCAACGACATCATCCGCGACGCCGACGCCTTCATCCGCTCGTTCGGCTACATCATGCCGCCCTTCGCCTACTGGTCGCCGGAAGAGATGAAGGCGCGCCGGCAGGATTCCTCGGCGATCTTTTCCTCCCGGCTCGGCTGGGACATCACCGACTACGGCCAGGCGAAATTCGACGAGCTCGGCCTGTTCCTGTTCACCGTTCGCAACGGCCGCTACGAGGACATGAAGAAGGGCATGGGCATGCTCTATGCCGAAAAGATCATGATCTCGCGCAAGGACCAGCTGTCGCCGATGCACCGCCACAACATCAAGGCCGAGGACATCATCAACCGCGGCGGCGGCAAACTGGTGCTGGAGCTGTTCATGCATAATCGCGATGGCGGCATCGATCCGAAGGCCGAAGTGACCGTGCCTGTCGACGGAACCATTCACAGGCTGCCTGCGGGTGGACTGCTGAAGCTCGACCCAGGCCAGAGCGTCACTTTGCTGCCGGGCGTCTGGCACGCCTTCTGGGCTGAGGGCAAGGACGTGCTGATCGGCGAGGTCTCGACCGTCAACGACGATCTCACCGACAATGTCTTCCGCGAGCCGATCGGCCGCTTCGCGGACATCGACGAGGACACAGCACCGCTGCATCTGCTGGTGTCCGACTACGAGAAGTGGGTGGGATAGGGCAGGAGGTGGCGCTGGTTGGAAATGCCGGAACTGATAGCTAAGGAGTCCCAATTCAGCTGCTGCAAAAATGTCCGAATACCGATTGTGCTGTCACTGAATTCGCTCGTGCTGTGCAGTGAAAAAACGATATCCACCGTGGGCGGCGCTTCTATTCTCGCTATTATTAGGCGCACTCCGTCATCTAGGATCTCAACGCCCGTTTCTCGTTTCCAATTTCCTCCCACTTGCTGAAGTCGGGGGGAGGAATCGTCGAATTGCTCTCGCATCGATTCGTCGTTTGGAAAGGGAGTGTCGGTGAGGCTGCTGAATTCTTCCCAGGACCCAGAGACCGCCGCCTGAATTGCGCGATCTATCCTGGATTCCTCAGTCGCGCTAATTTTGACCTGCATCCCGTCCCCCCTTCCGGTCTACCGCGCATGCTTGTCGGCCCTGCGGTTGCCGAGCAGCAGCTTGCGTTCGAGATGCGCCCGTAGCTCGCCGTAGTAAGCCGTCAGGAACGCGCGTGCGTCATGGGCTTGGGGTGCCGCGCCGATCTTGCGTCCGATCGTTTCGGCCACCGTCCGCAGGGCGAAATAGTCGTCGCGGCGCAGCACCTCCTCCAGCTTGTGGAGTTCGGCAATCCCGTAGGCATCGAGTTGGGCGTGGCTGAACCG
Source organism: Mesorhizobium sp. M0808 (assembly GCF_040320025.1). NCBI lineage: Bacteria > Pseudomonadati > Pseudomonadota > Alphaproteobacteria > Hyphomicrobiales > Phyllobacteriaceae > Mesorhizobium > Mesorhizobium sp. M0808. Next base: position 17,013 of record NZ_JAMYOX010000013.1, on the reverse strand, counting down.
GAAGGCGCCGGCCGCCGGATCCTGCCGTGCCGACAGGTCTTCAAGCAAGGCGCGCTTCGGCGCCTCGACCACCCAGGTTCCCGCCAACAGGTCGCCGATCCGCATGCGGTCTCGATTGAACAGCGGGAACAAGGCAAACAGCAGCGTCCACACCAGTCCGAACACCGTCGTCAGCGTGTCGGCAAGGTCGGTCCCGCTGCGTCCAACGATGATCGACAGCGGCAGGAACACCTCGATCTCGCGCATCAGGTTGCGGGCGATCACCTGGTCGATCGACAGGCCGTCTCCGCTGCGCGACGCGACCCGGATGCCGACGATCCGCTTGCCGGGCGTAGCCGCGCGCCGGCCCGCTTCGAAGACGATGAAGTAGGCGTTGCGCAGAAAGAAGATCAGGATGATCCAGACGACGAAGAGCGGCTGAAATCCCTCGCTGCCAAGGCCTCCCACCCCGAACAGCGCGACGATCGTGATCACGATTGCCGCCACGGCGATGAACACGATGTCGAGCAGGAAGGCGGAGGCCCGCGTGCCGGCGTCGGCCAATTTTATCCGGAGATCGACGCCTTCGGGCGTGATCAGCGGCCGTATAGCCGCGAAGGCGGCGCGTTTAACGATCGCCATGCCGCACCGCCCGGAACAGGTAGAAATAACCGATCCACAGCACCAGCATGCCACCGCCAATGCCGTAGCGTGTGACGTCGCTGGTGATGGTCTGCCTGCCAATGCCCTCGAGCAGCCCGGCAAACAGCAGCATGACCGAGACCCCGACCATGGCGTTCGCGGCGATGCGTCCGGCGCGAGCCGCTGCCGCCATGCGTGTCAATTCGCCGGGAAAGGCGATGCTGGTGCCGATGCGCATGCCCGCCGCGCCGGCCAGAGAGATTGCGAACAATTCGGTGGTGCCGTGGATGGCCAGCCAGCCGCCGAGCTCCATGCCAAGCCCCTTGGACCAATAGACTTGGAACAACGCCCCGATCATGCAGCCGTTGTACAGCATCAGCAGCACCGTCGGCACCGCGAAGGCGAAGCCAAGGGCGAAGGCCAGGATTGCGACCTGGACGTTGTGCGTGAACAGATAGGCGGCAAAGCCTGAGAGAAAGCCATTGTCGCCATCATAAAGCATGTTGCGCAGCAGTTCGGCCGAGGTGTCGGGGCCGCGGCCTCCTGCCAGGCCGGGCGGGATGATCGCGTCGAACCAGCTCTTGTCGGATGCCACCAGCCAGGCGCCTGCACCAATGCCGATCACCATCAGCGCGACCGACGCCAATGTCTCGCGCCACAGGTCGCGAATGGCTTCGGGCCAGTCATGCAGGAAGAAATCGGCGAGGCGCTGCCGCAGCCCGCGGCGCGCGCCGTAGAGATAGAAATAACCGCGCAGCGACAGCGCTTCGAGATAGCCGACCAGCGCATTATCGAGCGATGTCGCGCGCGCCACCGACAGGGAAGACAGCGCCGATCGATAGAGCAGCGGCAGCGACAGCAGCTCCTCTTCGGAAAGCGTCCGCGGCGCGCGCTTCTCGACACGCGCCAGCAGCGCCTCGAATGCCTTCCAGTCGGCCTCGCGCTCGCGGCGGAAGCTGGCCAGCGACTGGCGTACCGCGTCGCCGCGCACCGCATTGCCGCGTACCGGCGCCGTCACAGCAAATCCTCCTGCTTGAACTGCAGATAGCGCTCGACCAGCGCCGGACCGAGCCGGCTGTGGTCGGCTTCGATCACATGCGCCCCGAGCAGGCGCAGCCGGCCGATGACGACCTGCCTTTCGCGCAAGAGCCCTCCGGCAACGACCGCGCGGGCAACATCCTCGCCGGAGCGTGGCGGCAGGTCGGCCAGGCCCTCCAGTTCGGTGTCCTTCATCATCATGAACAGCACGAGATGCCGCTCGGTGAGCCGGCCCACGGTGCGCAGCATCAATTCCGCACTGATCGGATCGACGAAATCGGTGAAGATGATGACCAGTGAGCGGCGGTCGAGCCGCGCCGCCAGCGTCGTCAATGCCAGCGTGAAATTGGTCTCCTCGCTGGAGTAGTCGATCTCGGCGGCCCGTTTCTGGATCATCGCAAAGCTGGCGGGGCCGCGCACCGCGCCGCTCGAAACGCGCGGCCTTGCATCGAAGCCGAACAAGCTGACCATGTCACCGCCCTTCAGCGCGATGAATGCCGACAGCAGGGCGGCCGTCACCGCCCGGTCCACCTTCGGCACCCCGTCGACCGGCTCGCACATCAGGCGTCCGCTGTCGATGGCCAGCACGATGTTGTTGTTCTCCTCGATGCGGAACTCGCGCGCCAACAGCTTGCCGTGGCGGGCGCTGCGCTTCCAGTCGATCATCCGCCGGCCCATGCCGGGCTGGTAATCCTTGAGCGCGTCGAACTCGCGGCCTTGACCGGCGCGGCGCTGCGCATGGCCTTCGGCAAGCGCCGCATGTTGCAGCAGCGTGATCGCCTCGCCGCGGGCGCTGCTGACGTCGGGCAGCACGGCAACCTTGCTTTCCACCGGCAGGACGACCTGGTTCCAGACCAGCCCGAACGGCCCGCGCCAGCGCACCCAGAGACGGTCGAAGCTGGCGACGCCGCGCCGCAGCGCCTGGAGGCGGAGGTTGAGCGACCCGCCTCCGGCGGTTGGCAGCAAGGCGCCGCCGCTGCCGTCCACCGGCGCCAGACGCGCATCGTGGCCGACCCGAGCCTCCGCGGCGCGCGGCCCCGAGTGACGGGCGGTGATTTGCACGCCGAATTCCCCACCGACACCGACCTGCTGCGGCGCATCGATGCTGGCATTCAGCGATGCCCGTCCGCGTCCGGCCGCGGCGTCCACCGCCAGGAAGGCAAGCAGCAGGCAACTCCACAGCAATCCCAGATACCAGAACGACGGCAATGCCAGCGCGACCAGGAAGGCCGGCACCGCGCCGGCCGCAGCTGCCCATACCGCTCGGCCGCTGGGATAGATCAACGTGGTGCTTCCGTCTGGTCGACCAGGTCGGAGACGATCTGCTCGACCAGCCGGCCATCGATCTGGGCGGCAGGCGAAAGGATGACGCGATGACGCAGCGCCGGCACCGCCAGCGCCTTGACGTCGTCGGGGATCACATAGGCGCGTCCGTCCAGCGCCGCCCGCGCCCGCGCCGCCCGCGCCAGCATGGCGCCGGCGCGCGGACTGGCCCCGACTTCCAGATCGGCATTTTCACGCGTAGCCCGTACCAGCGCCGCTATATAGCCGACGACATCGTCGACAAGGGTGACGGAGCCGACCGTAGCGAGTGCCTCCTGCAGCGTCTCGCGGTCCGTCTGCGCCTCGATGCCATATTGCGCGATGTCGTGCGAGGCGGAGCCGCCGCCGTGATGGACGATGATGGCTCGTTCTTCCTCGGGGCCCGGATAGCTGACGCGGTGCTTGAACAGGAAGCGGTCGAGCTGCGCCTCCGGCAGCGGATAGACGCCCTGGTGCTCGATCGGATTCTGGGTCGCGACGACCATGAAATTGCGGCCGAGCGAATGCGTGGTGCCGTCGAAGGTGACCGCATGTTCCTGCATCGCCTCGAGCAGTGCGGCCTGCGTCTTGGGCGGCGTGCGGTTGATTTCGTCGGCAAGCAGGAGATCGCAGAAGATCGGGCCGCGCGTCAGCGTGAACTGCCCGGTCTGGAAGTTGTAGATGTTCGACCCGACGATATCGCCGGGCATCAGGTCCGGCGTGAACTGGATCCGCCCGTAGGCGATCCCAAGCGCCTGGGCGAAGCAGCGCGCCGTCATTGTCTTGGCCGTGCCCGGAGGACCTTCCAGCAGGATATGCCCGCCCGCAAACAAGGCGGTCAGCATCAGGTCGACCGTATCGTGCTGCCCGGTGATCGCCTTGGCCACTTCTTCCCTGATCCGTGTCGCCAGGGCCTTCACATCATCGACGTTCACCGAGCCTCCTTGCCGTCCAGTCATGCAGCCGTTCTGCTGCCTGTTGCATCTGCGTCAGATTCTTCGCCTCGCCGGCCGCTTGCGAGCGCGTCGTGAAGCCGCCGGCTTGCTCCTTATCGCGAGAGTCGAGCCAGTGGTCGAGCGCTTTGCCTTGCAACCCTTGCGGTGCGCCGAGCAGCGCGCCGGCGCGCACCCGCATCAAGGCCGCATAGCGGCCTCCCAGGTCGTCCAGCCGGCCGGCACGCCGCATGAGCATCGCCGTCGTATCGACCAGCGCACGCTTGCCGAAGGCGATCGCGCGCTGGTCGATACGCGGCGGGCCGAACCGGCCAAGGCCATGCAGGAACGCCAGCGCCGCAGCGATCAGGATCGTCAGTGTCAGCGCCAGGAACGGCGGCTCGACCAGAAGCTTGGCCAGATCATACTTCCGCCCCGCGCCGTGCAGCGTCAGATCGAACATCACCAGGCCGTCGTCGGGCTGGAGCAAGGCAATCAGCCCGAGCGCGGCTGCCGCCTTTTCGGGATCCTTGAGGGCGGCGTTGTTGATCAGGTCGGGGTCAGTCAGGATATAGAACGGCTTGTCGTTCAGTTCGGTAAGCACAGCCTTGTCATTGCCGGCTGCGATGAGAGGGTACTTGTCGGCCACCCACTGCAATTCTTCGGGTGCGGCAACCATGTTGCCTTCGATGTCGAGTTGCTTTGCCGTGCTCTGGCCGGCACCGATCTTCGCATCGGCGATGCGGCCAAGCCATTCGTTGACCACCGAACCGGGCAATCGCCCGAATTTCATGTTCCAGCCTTCATGCCCCTGCAGCGGCAGGATCTGCCATTTGGGCAGCACGAAAAGCGTGTTCTGATCCTGGCGAAGATTGAGGATGTGGTCGAGCGCCTCCGGATCGCTATCGGGCGAGATGGTGACGATCAGCAGTATATCTCTGGCAAGATCGTCTTCGGTCCGCGCCATCAAGGGCGCTTCGCCGGTGAGCCGCAGCCATTCCGCCAGGCCGGCGTAGCCGACGCCGCTTTTCGATAGCGGCGTGGCGCCGCCATTGCCGGGTTGCCGGAAATCGGGAGCATAGGTGGACAGCAGGAAAAAACCGGCCGCCGCAAGGAGGCTGGCGAAAATCCCCCAAAACAGTGTCTTTCGATTGAACGGCTCCTGTGCCTCGACCGTCGGTGCACTCACGTCCAGGCATCCCGGAAGGCGAAACGTTCATAGGCGCCGCGCGCCTGCCGCCAGCCTTCCGCGCCGACCGGCCGGCGCGCGAACAGCGCCGCCTCGACAATGCGGGCGATCTCGGTAAACGCATGGCGTGCCCTTCCCGGCAGGGAAGGGGCATTGGCGATGTCGCGCGCGGTGAGCGACGGGCGCAGGAAGTCCGGCAGCCGGCCGGCGATATCGGCGACGCTGCGCCGAAGCAAAAGGTGAACCGCCTCGTCATAGTCGCCGCGTGCGGCCAGCGCATCCGCTTGCGACAACAGGATCTGCGCGGCGCCGGCGTCTGGGCGCCAGGTTTCTTCGTCTTCGACTTCCGGCCGCGCGCGCTGCCACGGCAGCCGCCAGGCGATGCCTTTCACCTCAAGGAAGACCAGAAGCAGGATGATTGCGACGCCCGATATCACCGCCCCCCAGAACAGATAGATCATGTAGGGACCGAGCCACGACAAAAAATCCTGCAGCGGTTTCAGCCACTCGGGCGGCTTCGGCGGCACATAGGCCGGCAGGTCGAACTGGATCGATTCGTCGGCGATCAGCTGCTTGTGCAGATTGGTCAGCCGTTCGGCTTCCGCTGTGCCTGGCTGTGCCACCGCCACCCGCTCCCCTGCAACCTGTGGTTCCCAGCCGACACTGACAATGCAGCGGAACAATTGCAAGTGGGCTGGACGGCGACCACCAATCTTGGCAGATTTACCACCGGGGCCGCCAGCCATGCGGCGGTGAGGCAGGGGGAAGCATCATGACATCAGTGACATTGGAACGGCCGAACAAATTTCGCATCGGCAGGGTTTTCAACGACAGCTTCGCTGTCATCAGCCGCAATCCAGTGCTTTGCCTTGGATTGGCCATGCTGTTCTCAGGCTTGCCTACGCTTCTTTACCAGCTTTGGATTTGGAAATGGGCGACCAACGTCGAGGCTGGCGTTCCGGAGTTCTCAGTCCAACGAATCACTGCCACGATCGTTGGCGTGTTGGTTTCCATGACACTGTCGGCAATCCTGCAGGCGGCGCTGGTGCGTGCCGCGATCGAGGATCTGAACGGCAAGCGACCATTGATTGGCGATTGCCTCAAGACGGCAATCTCTCTCCTGCTGCCGGTGATAGGCATCGCGGTGCTGGTGAGCCTCGGCGCCGCCGCCGGCGCGATGCTTCTGCTCGTTCCCGGCATCATATTGTGGCTTCGTTGGTCTGTCGCTGTGCCTGTTTTGGTTCAGGAAAGACTGGGGGTCTTCGGCAGCATGAAGCGCAGCCGGGAACTTACCAAAGGAAGCCGCTGGGCTCTGTTCGGATTCTGGATTGTCCTGTTCATAGCTGTGGTGCTGATCCAGGCCGTGCTCAGCCGTGCGATCATGGTCTTTGGCCTAACCACCGGCATATTTCTTGGCGCCCTGGTGACAGCGATCGTATCCATTGTGACGTCGATCGCCCCGGCAGTCAGCTATGTCGAGCTGCGGCAAGTCAAGGAAGGCACCAGCGTCGAAGACTTGGCGGAAATCTTCTCGTAGCGGCAAGGGATTTGCTGCCTTCATCGCGTCAGGATCGGTCTGGACTGGATAGGTAATATCGTGGCGTCAATAACGCTGGACCAGCCCAACACATTTCGTATCGGCAGGGTTTTCGGCGCCAGCTTTGCGGTCATCGGCCGCAATCTCGCGCTCTGCCTCGGGCTTGCCCTGATTTTCTACACCTTGCCCAGATTCGTGTTTGCGCTCTGGTTCTGGAAATCCGTTACGAATATCGAGCATGGCGTTGCGGAATTCTCGGTTCAACGGCTCGTGCTCACGGTCGTTGGCGCGATCGGCTATGTGGTCCTTATGGCTTTCCTGGAGGCGGTGCTGACGCGCGCTGCGATCGAGGATTTGAGCGGCAAGCGGCCGTCGATGCGAGATTGTATGGGGACAGCCTTGGCGCTCCTGCTGCCGGCAATCGGCATTTCGCTGATTGTCAACATCGGCTTCACAGTCGGCCTCGTGCTGCTCATCGTTCCGGGATTGTTGTGGTTGGTTCTCTGGGTTGTAGCGATACCGGTTCTGATACAGGAACGTTTGGGAGTATTCGCGAGTTTGGGCCGCAGCCGCGACCTTTCCAAGGGGAGCCGCTGGCGTCTGCTCGGTCTCTGGTTTCCCCTATTCGTGGCTTCGGTCGCAATCAATTTTGCGTCGGACCGCGTCCTATCTTCCTTAGGCATTACGCTCGGGTTCTTCCTGGACGCCTTGCGGGGCGCAGCCGAGCAAGTCGTATTGTCGATCGCCGCAGCGGTCAGCTATGTCGAATTGCGGCAAGTCAAGGAAGGCACCAGCGTCGAAGACTTGGCGGAAATCTTCTCCTGAGGACGCGTGGAGGCTTTTCACCGACGGCTCGGGGCTCTCGCGTTGCGCTACTGAGCCGAGCTTGTTCACAAAGCCTGTGTCTGCGCCGGCAACGCCGCCGCCAGCCGCTTCGCCCATTGCTCGATGCCGGAGCGGCTCGCCAGCAGGTCCTGCCTGATCTCGATAAGGACCGCGGGAATGCCGCGATCGTCGCCATGGACCGGTATGGCGTAGTCGCCGTCGCGGCTGATCACGTAGGGCTCGTTTGCCGCGGCGTTGAGTGCACTGTCGGCGCGCAGGCCGGCAAGCACTGCCTGGCCGAAATCGACTGCCCGATCGTAAAGCACGCCGGCGTGCCAGGGCCGTGCAATGCCGAGGAAGACCGGCGTGAAGGAGTGGATCGTCGCGATCCGCGTCGGTCTGCCCTGCTTCGCCCGGCCATCGAGGTGGGCGGCCACGCGGTCATGGAACGGCGCGAACATGACTTCGGCACGCCGGCTTCGTTCCTCCGGATCGAGGCCGACATTGCCGGGGATGTCAGTGCCTTCCGATAGCACCGGAATGCTGCCGCTGGAACCAAGCGGCCGGTTGAGATCGATCAAAAGCCGCGAATAGGAGCTGAGGAAAGCCGGAGCGTCGAGCAGTCTTGACAGAACACGAGTCACTTCGGCGGCGCCGATGTCCCAGGCGATATGGCGCTGCAAATGGCTGCTGTCGAGACCGAGCCGGGCATACTCTGCCGGAATATGATTGGAAGCGTGCTCGCATATCAAAACGATATCGGAACGCCCCGTTTCGTTGATTGCTTCGACCGCTGGAAGCCAACCTTCCGGTAGGATGGCGTTAGCAAGCGGCTCAGCCATCAATACAGCGTCCGGTAGAGATCGCAGACCGCCACTGGGTCGAGACCAGCGAGGCGCTCGGTCTCATGCCGCTTGAGGCCGACAAAGGTCTCGACGAACACCGGCGCGAACCATCCGGTGACGGTCTTGTCGGCAACGAGCGCGTCGAGTGCCGCAGGCAGCGTTTCCGGCAGCCGCACGAGGCCAAGCTTCTTGCGCTCGGAACCGCTCATCTGCGTCGGGTCGCCCGAGACAAGCGGCGGCGCCGGCAGCTTGGCCTTCAGCCCCTCCAGCCCGGCGCGCACGATCGCCGCCAGCGATAGATATGGATTGCCCGTGGCGTCGGCTGCCCGGTATTCGATGTTGTACTGCCGCGCCGGATCGCGCCCGCCGATCGTCACCGTCGGGCAGATGCGCAGGCTCGCCTCGCGGTCGCGATCGGCAAGCCAGGTGTAGGACGAGCTCCAGCTATGCGGCTTCAGCCGGTAGTAGGACGACACACTCGCCGCCGTCATGGCGGTGATCGCGGGCAGGTGGCGCAGCACGCCGGCACAGAACGAAGCGGCACGGCTGGAAAGGCCGCCAGGCTGGGCCGGATCGTAGGTCGCCGGCTTGCCGGCCTCGTCGACGAAACTGAAATGGATGTGGACGCCGTTGCCGACGGCATCGGGCGCGGTTTTGGGCGCGAAGCTCGCCCGCCAGCCGGCACATCGCGCGACTTCGCGCGTGATCTCGCGGATGGCGACGGCGCGATCGGCCGCGGCGAGCGCATCGGCCGGCTCGCATGTCACCTCGAACTGGTCGGTGCCGAATTCGGCGATCACCACTTCGGGCGCGACGCCGGCTTCCGCCAGCGCCGCCATCAGATTGGCGGCGAACGGGTCGGCGCGGCGCAGTGCTGCCAACGACATCGAATGAGCCGGGCCGAAGTCGCCCTCGATATGGAATTCATGCTCGAAGGCGGCGATGACGGAAAGCCCGGCCGCTGCCTTCAACTCAGTAAGCGCATCCTTGAGCATGGTCCGCGTACAGCCGACCCACGGGCTGCCGTCGAGTTCGACGATGTTGGCGGCGACCATGTCGAAGGGCGTCGCCGATCCGGTCAGCGCCGTGCGGAACCGCGCGTTGAGATCGGGAACGAGCCGCACATCGCCGGACGAACCCCAGGGATTGGGATCGACGATCGAGTTGAACGGCGTCAGCGACAGATTGGCCTGCAGCCAGCCGACGCCGGTCGCGGCGATCTTCTGCAGCCTGCTTTCGACGACGGAGCGGCCGCGCGTGATCGCCGAAAGATCGGTGGTGACGACGGCAACCAGCGGTTCGACGGTCATGCAGCTTTTCCCAAGGCTTCGAAACGGGCAGTAACGATGGCGGTATCTGCGACCCAGCAATAGCCGCCGAAAGCCTCGAGCGCGCCATCATGGCGCTCCCGCGTGGCGGCGGCGCAGGCATCCGATACGCAGGTGACGAGATAGCCGCGATCGGCGGCATCGCGCACCGCCATGTCGACGCACTGGTCGGTCATGATGCCGGCGACGACCAGGTAACGCACGCCGAGGTTTTTCAGGACATAATCGATGTTGGTCGAGTTGAAGACACCCGACGATGTCTTCGGCAGCATGATCTCGTCGCCGACCGGCGCCAGCGACGGCACCGGCAGGCCCTCGGGCCGGCTCGGCGCGATGTGGATCGGCGTCAGCTTGTGGTCGAGCGAGCGGTCGCGGCCGTCCTCGGTCAGGCTTTGGATGATGGTGTGGACCACCTCGACGCCGTTGGTCCGCGCCGCCGCCAGCAGGCGCTCCTGGTTGGGGATCGTTTGCGACGCCGTCTGCCGGTAGAAATAGTGATCGGGCCCACGCTCCGGATGCGCTGGATCGGCGCCGGGCTCCAGCCAGACCCGTTGCATGTCGACCAGCAGCAGCGCGGTTTCGCCGGCCCGGAACGGCTCGTTTCGTTTTGGCAGTGCTGGCGTCATGCTTGGGGGTCCTGTGTTGCTGATCACAATCCGGCTGATTTAGCTGATTTTGGTCCACACGTCCTGCGTGGCCGGCGCGCTTATTGGGATATTCGAAGTTGCTAAATTGAGGTATACCTGCTTTCCGGCGTGGAGACGGGGGGTCTTCTGTCATGATCGATTGAGCCGACCGCCTACGGCAAAGCGAAGGGCGGATGAAGCGCCTGATAGAGTTCTCTTTTTAGTCATGGGGCGATGTTAAGATGTTAGCCTCCGACCTGACGAAATTTATCGAGCAGGATCATCTGGCTCTGGATGCCTTCGTAAAGGGCGATCCTGAGCCCTTGAAAAACCTCTACTCGCGACAGGACGACGTCATTATTGCCAATCCCTTTGGCCCGCCGGCGAAGGGATGGAGAAAGGCCGCTGAGACGATGGAACGGGCCGCCACCAATTACCGGCACGGCAAGGCCATCGGCTTTGAGCGCATCTCGGAGTATGCGACAGCCGACTTGGGATACATCATCGAGGTCGAGCGGTTCCAATCCAAGGTCGGTGGTGGCAACAAACTGGTGCCGATTGCGCTTCGAGTCACCACCATATTCCGGCGCGAGGACGGCGCGTGGAGGATCGTCCTTCGTCATGCCGATCCGATAACCTCGGCACGCCCGCCGACGTCCATTGTCGGGGAGTAGAAGGTTGCCGGAGAGGTTGGAATTACGGTGACAGTGCACTAATTTCTTTTCGCCGCCTGCCTCGTTTTCCGGGTTTCGCGGCTTTGCCGATTTGCCCGGCGATGCTCTCGGCCCACAGGTGCATCGAAACCCGCGACATCGGCGACGCGGCAATACTCGATGAGTTCAGTCTTGCGGGACACATAGTCTTCGGACGTGAAAACACTTTGGCTCGCCGGCACGGTGTTGGGGATGCGGCGGCGGACTGGGAGGGCAAGGTGCACGTGCGGCGAGGCCGACACGGCAAAAGTGCACTGTCACCGTATTTCTACTCATGATCTCGGCCCACTCATCGGGTCGCGTCTCGGACAGGATGACGACGGCGTTTTTGTAGCTGAAGAACTCGTATTTCTGGTGAAGGTCGGCGGGAATCCCGTCGTCGACTGTCTTCTGCGGGGCCGCGAACCTAGTCGACAGCGACGCATCCGGCAGCGCCTGTTCTAGCTCCTCGCCGTCGATGTCGTCGTCGTCGCCAACCATGATATTCTTCCAAGTCTAGGATAACTGATTCTACAATCGGGCGCGACTAAACCAGCCTTAGCTGATTGGAACGGGGGGCGAGCAAATATCAATGGTAAGGGTGGTTCCTTGGGGTAAGGCGGCACGCCGGATCGGATCACTATCCTTGTCCGTGGATCAGCTGCTCAACATCATTGACGCAACGAATATCAAAGACGTGAGCGCCACACAGAATTATTGGAAGAGGACGATTCAGTTCGATTCAGTAGCCGATATAAAGCAGAACAAGGCGCGGTTGGCGGGAAACCCAACGCTATACATGGACGGAGTCCAATTAGAGTTTATTCATGCTAGCGCCAAGCTGAGTGTGTGGGCCAGGGAAAAACCTAACAAAGAAGAATTATTGAGTGCGCTATATTCGGAGCTGGTTGCCCATAAGTCAAGCATCGACAAGATCATAGATTTTTGCACTTACCTTTTTATTCCGGCCGCGGTAGTTTTGATTTTTTCGACATACTCCCAAGAGAGCCTTGCAAAATACCTGAAAATGGACGCTCGCACGATCGGAATATTGCTTGTCGTTCCTTGCGCTGCTGTCGTAATGATCAGTTGCTCCAGAGTGCTACGAAAGGGAATTACCTATACCCCTGTGCCCGGTTTTTGGTCGCGACACGGATCAAGCATCGCTGCCAGTATACTCGGAACACTTATTCTTGGCTGGCTCGGAATAATCTGGAAAATCGTCATGAGCGGCCCTAAGTCCTGATCTTAAGCCGCAACGCAAAACGAAACACGAGTGATTTGATATGCAGTGGCGCGCTTATTTGGCTCATGCGCAGATAGCAGTTGGTAGCGAGTTCCGTATGCCGGTGTTGAATCGCGGGGATAGGCTATCGCCCAACGATACCATTTTTTCGACTTGCCTTCAGGCGGACGAGACGGTGCAACCGTCATCGAAACGGATGGGCAGAGCCAAGCTGACGATGAAGAACCAGCGTCAGAATCGAAGGCCACGAGTGGCGGTTCGAGAGTCTGGGGGAATGAGGGTCCGAATTAAACGGGCTGCTGCTCTGGGCCACACAAGAGCAATCCATTACGCTGTAACACTTCGCGCTTTCTAATGTTCGCTAGGTGCTCCAAAAAAACAATAAAAGAAGTGTGGCTGGGGAACCTGGATTCGAACCAGGACTAACGGAGTCAGAGTCCGTGGGTCTACCGTTAACCTATTCCCCAGCAGGCGCGGCTGTTGAAACCACGCAGGGTGGGCCGCCAGGCAGCCGCGCGGCCCTTGTAGCCGCCGCCGGAAAATAGTCAACCCTGTGTCTGGGTTCAATCGTCGGCTTCCGGCGCTTCAATTCTCGCTGCGGCTGAATTGCGAGCGCTCGAAATAGAGCACCACGCCGAGTGCGATCAGCAGCGGTATGATCAGGTAGAACAGCCGGAACACCAGCAGCGCCGCCAGCACGCCGACCTGGTCCATATGCGACAAGCCGGCGAGGAACACCACCTCGAAGACGCCGAGCCCGCCCGGCGCATGCGAGATCTGCGCGATCGAGAACGACACCAGGAAGACGCCGAGCACGATGAAATAGCCGGGATTGCCGGCGGCGGGCAGGGCAAAGAAGATGATCGCCGCCGCCGCCAGGAGCTCGATCGGGCCGACCAGCAATTGCCGCGCCACGATCGGCAGCGCCGGATAGTGAAGCTGAAAGCTGCCGATCCTGAGTGGTCTCAGATGCAGCCAGCTGCCGAAGACATAGGCCGCCACCACGAGCAGCATGGCGAACCCAGCTGCTTGCGCCAGTCGGTGATGCGGTATGCCGGAAAACCGGTCGATCACCTCGGGCTCGAGCAGCAGGACGATGCTTGAGACGAACAGCGTCGACAGCACGAAGGTGATCCAGCAGATCGCCACCAGAATGCCGACGTCCTGGCCGGTCAGGCCCCTGGTGCCGTAGGCGCGGTAGCGGATCACCGCACCGGAAAACACCGACCCGCCGATATTGTGCGACAGCGCGTAGGTGGTGAACGAGCAGAAGGTGACGAACAGCCACGATACTTTCTTGCCGATGTGCAGCAGCGCGATGTGGTCGTAGCCGGCGAGCGAGGCATAGGCGATGACCGAACTCAGCGCCGCCAGCACCCAGCCGCGCGCCGGGATGGCGATTATGCCGGCCCAGACATCGTCGAGCGAGATGCCGCGCAATTCGTGCAGCAGCAGCCACAGCGAGAACACCACCGCGGCGATGCCGACCACGGGCCAGAAATAGCGGCTCCAGTTCATGGCCTGACGATCATGCGTTGCAGCCCGTACCCGTTTTCCGGTTCGCAGCAGGCAAACCGCCCGCGCTCCCGAATGGTTTACCCCTCCATTTCAGAAATGCCTCATTGAAGCCGGCTATTCAACCGGGAAGGCGGGTTGTGGAGAGAAGGAAAGCGTGGCGTTCCTTCGCGCCCCCCTCTGTCCTGCCGGACGGCGAAGGATCGTGGCTTTATTCCAGCTTGGGTTCCTCGCCCCACGAAGTGGGGAGAGGTGGCTCGGCGAAGCCGAGACGGAGAGGGGAAACCGCGCCCTACGAAGGCCCCCTCTCCGGCCGCTTTGCCGCCACCTCTCCCCCGCTTGGCGGGGCGAGGAACCCACATCTTGAGAGGCCGGCATCAAAGGCTCTCATCGGGTCGAGCACAGGGCGAGACAATGCCGCCGGCAAAATTCGCCGCGAGCACTCTTGGTGATCCGGCCCGGCGCTGATAGTCTGGCCGCAACTTGAACATGTAAAAGCGCCTGCTGCGTCCGGTCTCCGGTTCGCGCGGCGCCGGAAGGAACGACAGTGGAAGACCACGAAGCCGGCGCTGGTGCGCCGGAAGTGGGCGTGTCCAGGGGTTCGCCGCCGCCATCCGGCCAGGCAAACCCATCCGCCGGACGCTACGGCCGTCAGGTGCAGCCCCGGTCCGGCAATGGACAGGCTGGCGACACGTCCCACGATCACAAGGGTCAGAACGGCCCGCATCAGAACGGCAAACCCAAGAAGCGGCGCAAGCGGCGGCGCGGGCGCAAGGTTTTCGCACGCGACGAGGCTCGTCCGGTGATAACAGGCACTTCGGTGCCCGCCGCCGGCGGGGCCCCGGCCGCTCGCCAGCCCCAGCCAGCGGCTTCGATCGCGCCCCAGTCCTCGATCGCGCAATCGGCTTCAATCGCGCAATTGCCTCCTGCCTTGCCAAGGCCAGGGCAAGGTGCCCGCACGCCGCCACCGCTGCAGGAATTGCCGGTGTTTGCCGCGCTCGACCTCGGCACCAACAATTGCCGCCTTCTGGTCGCGGTGCCGACGCGTCATGGCCAGTTCCGCGTCATCGATGCGTTCTCGCGCATTGTCAGGCTGGGCGAGGGCCTTACCGCCAATGGCCGGCTCGGCGACGCCGCAATGGACCGCGCGGTCGAGGCGCTGAAGATCTGCGGCGACAAATTGCGCAACCGCAAGGTCAGGAAGGCCAGGCTGATCGCCACCGAGGCCTGCCGAACCGCCGCCAACGGCGTCGAGTTCCTCGAGCGCGTCGAGCGCGAGGCCGGCCTGAAGCTCGAGATCATCGACCGCCAGACCGAGGCGCGGCTCGCGGTGTCGGGCTGCGGCTCGCTGGTCGAGCGCGACACGCAAGGTGTCGTGCTGTTCGACATCGGCGGCGGCTCGTCCGAAATCGCGCTGATCGACCTCACCGGCCAGCGCTCGCCAAGGCTCGCCAACCATATCGTTTCATGGACTTCGCTGCCGGTTGGCGTCGTCTCGCTGGCCGAGCGTTTTGGCGGCCGCACGGTGACACGCGAGATCTTTGGCGCCATGGTCGAGGATGTCGCAATGCGGCTGCGCGCCTTCGACGGGCGTGACCGGCTGAGCCACCTCCTGGCCAGCCCGAAATTCCATTTGCTCGGCACATCGGGCACTGTGACGACACTGGCCGGCGTTCATCTCGACCTCGAACGCTATGACCGCCGCCGCGTCGACGGGCTGTGGATGGATCGCGACAGCGTCGACCGCATGGTCGAAAAACTGGTCGGCTGGGATTTCCAGCAACGCGTCGCCAACCCTTGCATCGGCGCCGACCGCGCCGACCTGGTTCTGGCCGGCTGCGCCATACTGGAGGCGATCCGCGCCGTCTGGCCGTCCGAACGGCTGCGTGTCGCCGACCGCGGCCTGCGCGAGGGCATATTGAGCGAATTGATGGCCGATGACGGCGTCTGGCGGCGAGGCAGAGCATGATCCCGAAAAGTGGCTGCCGGTTTTCGGACAAGATCATGCTCAAACAAGCAATCAAGCAATGACCAAGAAACCGGAAAGACCGAGCTCCGCCGGCATTCGCGTGCTGAAGACGAAGATCAAGAAGAAAAGCGGCTTGAAGGAATCGTCGCGCCGCTGGTTGCAGCGCCACATCAACGATCCCTATGTCCAGCGCTCGAAGGCCGACGGCTATCGCTCGCGCGCGGCCTACAAGCTGATCGAGATCGACGACAAGCACCATCTGCTCAAGCCTGGCATGAAGGTGATAGACCTTGGCGCGGCACCCGGCGGCTGGTGCCAGGTCGCCGCCGCGCGTACCAAGTCGACCGCGGAACACCCTAACGTCGTCGGCATCGACTATCTCGAGATGGACGCCGTGCCGGGCGCGCCGGTGCTGCTGATGGATTTCCTCGATCCGCAGGCACCCGAAAAGCTGGCCGAGACGCTGGGCGGCCAGCCGGACATCGTGCTCTCCGACATGGCCGCACCGACCACCGGCCACAAGCGGACCGACCACATCCGCACCATGCATCTTTGCGAGGTGGCGGCCGATTTTGCGCTGTCGGTATTGAAGCCGGGCGGACATTTCCTCGCCAAGACGTTTCAGGGCGGCGCCGAGAACGAATTGCTGGCGAGACTCAAGCGGAATTTCCGCTCGGTCCATCACGTCAAGCCGCCGGCCTCACGCGACGAGTCGGTGGAGCTGTATTTGCTGGCGAAGGATTTTAAGGGGTAGCGCCCTTTCCTTCTCCCCTTTGTTTGGACTGGGGACATCGCGAACAGATGTGCGAGGACATCGCGAACAGTTTTGCGCTTTTGCGCGAGGGGGTTCGGGATGCCATTCGAGGACAGAAGCGTGATGAAGCAGAAGCTGGAGTTTGTAAGGCTGGCGTCGGCGAAAGGCGCGAATGTAAGCGTGCTGTGCCAGCGCTTCGGTATCGGCCGGACCTGTGGCCACAAGCTGCTTTCGCGCTATCGGATCGAGGGGGAGGCTGGGCTGGTCGAACAGTCGCGGCGGCCACGATCGAGCCCGGCGCGCAGCGCGCCGGAGGTGGAAGCGGCGGCCCTTGCTGTGCGTATGGCGCATCCGGCTTGGGGTGGACGCAAGATCGCGCGTGTGCTTGTCCGCGAGGGCATCGGCACGCCGGCGGCCTCGACGGTAACCGGCATCCTGCGTCGCAACGGCATTGAGTTGGGAACGTCGGGCGGTGGAGCGCAGCCCTTCATCCGCTTCGAGCATGCCGCCCCCAACGATCTGTGGCAGATGGACTTCAAGGGTCACGTCGCCTTGCGTTGCGGCCGCCTGCATCCGCTCACCGTGCTTGATGAC